>JBFYTX010000033.1:0-8567 GCA_041300345.1 Dehalococcoidales bacterium
TGACGGCCTTGACGACTTCCGCGGGCTTATCGAGGACACGCAGCATCTTGAACTCCGCCTGCGTTATAAAACCGTTGCCCAGCGCCGTCCCCTTCAGCCATTCGAGGAAGCCGCCCCAGTAATCGCTGGAAAACAGTATCACCGGGAAGGGCTTGATCTTCCCGGTCTGGATGAGTGTCAGCACCTCGGTCAGCTCGTCCAGGGTGCCCAGGCCACCGGGCATGATGATGAAGGCATCGGCGTATTTGACCAGCATGACCTTACGCACGAAGAAGTGGTGGAACGTAATGGTGCGCTCGGCGTAGATGTTGCACGCCTGCTCCACCGGCAGCTTGATGTTAAGTCCTACCGATTTTACCTCCGCCCGCCGCGCCCCCTTGTTGGCGGCTTCCATGACGCCGGGACCGCCGCCGGTCAGGATCGAGAAGCCGGCTTTACCCAGGCCGTAGGCGATTTCCTCCGTCTGCGCGTACCACGGGTTATCTTCTTTGAGAACCGAGGAGCCGTAGATGGTGACCGCCGGCTCGATGTCCGCCAGCGTGTCGAACCCCTCCACCAGCTCCCCGATGATGCGGAACATCCGCCACGACTCTTCTTTTTCCAGCTGGTTGATCTCGTAGTCGGTAGGCATATTACCTCCATGAGCCGCGGTATTTACGTTAGATGGAATTTCTTGCCGTACGAAGGCACGGTAGCTTTATAGCCCTTTTCTTTCAGGAAATCCCTGAAGCTCTCGGCGGCGCGGGTTTCACCGTGGTTGACCATAACCAGCCTGGGCACGACCGAAAGACTGGAGAGCCATTTCAGCAGCTCATCGCGGTCGGCGTGCGCGGAGAAGCCCTGGATATGCTCTATCCTGGCCCTGACCGGGTGCCGCTGGCCGTGTATCCGGACGCTCCTGGCGCCGTCGAGTATCTGGCGGCCGAGCGTGCCTTCCGCCTGGTAGCCGACGAACAGCACGGTGCATTCCGGCCGCGAGATGTTGTTGGCCAGGTGGTGCTTGACGCGCCCGCCGGTGGCCATCCCGGAGCCGGCGATGATCATGACCGTTCCCCTGATGTCGTTCAACCTCTTTGATTCTTCCACCGTCTGGACGAACTTGAGCCCGGGGAAGTCGAAGGGAGACTGGTTGCGGCGCACCAGGTCCTTCATCTCGTCGTCCATTTGCCCGGCATACTGCTTGAAGACCTCGGTGATCTTGATCGCCATCGGGCTGTCGAGGAAGACGTCGATAGCGGGTATGCGCCTTTCCATGAGCAGGTCGTTGAGGTAGTAGAGGATTTCCTGGGCGCGTTGCAGAGCGAAGCTGGGGACGATGATGTTGCCGCCGGCGTCAAAGGACGCCTTCACTATCTCCGCCAGCTCCTCGCCGATGTTCTCGGTTCCTTTGTGCGCTTTGTCGCCGTAGGTCGACTCCATTACTATGTAGTCTGTATGGCGGAAGACGTCGGGGTCATGCAGGAACGGGCGGTCCCAGCGGCCGATATCCCCGGAGAAAACGATACTCCTTTTTTCGCCTTTCTGGCTGACCGTCAGCTTGATCATCGACGAGCCGAGGACGTGCCCGGCATCATGGAATGTAGCCTCGATGCCATTGCCGATGGCTACCGGCGTGTTGTATTCCACCGGCGCAAAGAATTTCATCGATTCCTCGGCGTCTTTGACCGTATACAGCGGTATCTCGGGGTAGGGTCCCCGCCGGCCTTCGCGGATATGCCTCTTTTTCTTATAGGCGGCGTCTTCTTCCTGGATGTGGCCGGAATCGAGGAGCATGATCTTGGTGATATCGGCGGTGGCCGGGGTGCAGATCACCCGGCCGTGAAAACCTTCGTTGACGAGCTTGGGGAGCAGTCCGGAGTGATCGAGGTGCGCGTGGGTGAGCAGTACGGCCGTCAGCTCCGCAGGCTTGCACTGGAACGGCTCCCAGTTGCGACGCAGAAATTCATGTTCCTGGTAAAGCCCGCAGTCTACCAGGAGTGTGATACCGTTGGCCTCGACGACGTTCCTGGAGCCGGTGACGCCCCGCGCTGCCCCCATGAAGGTCAGTTTAATGTCCATGATATTCCATCATATCACCTGCGTTGATGAGATTCCAGCTTGATCCGTCCCCTTTTAACCTCTCCAGCCGGATAGTGTCTATTTAAATGGCAATCAGGCTGGAGAGGGAGCCAGGGGGTGAGGTAATGAAAAATCAAAAAAGGGCTCCCCCTTCATTCAATTCGTAACCGTTAACCTTTCATGTAATCTGTTCGTAACATTTCCCCGTTATTATTGAAAGATACTTCGTTCCGGAGGTTATTGATGCCCATCAACCAGGCGGATACTGTCTGGATCCTGATATCCTCGGCTCTCGTCATGTTAATGACCCCCGGCGTCGCCCTGTTTTACGGCGGCATGGTCAGGCGGAAGAACCTCCTCTCCACCATGATGATGAGCTTCGCCTGCCTGGGTCTAGTCGGCGTGCTCTGGATATTGTATGGTTACAGCCTCAGTTTCGGTTCCGACCACGCCGGCATTATCGGCGGCTTGGACTTTATCGGCCTGTCGCATGTCGGCCAGGAACCCTCGCCCGTCTATGCCACGACTGTCCCCCACCTGGCTTTCATGGTCTTCCAGGGGATGTTCGCCATCATCACGGTGGCTTTGTTCACCGGAGCCATTGTCGAAAGGATAAAATTCAGCGCCTTATGTGTCTTCTCCGCGCTCTGGCTGACCCTTGTGTATAGTCCGGTAGCCCACTGGGTCTGGGGCAGCGGGGGCTGGTTGGCCGGGCTCGGCGTTCTTGATTTCGCCGGCGGCGCCGTGGTGCATCTCAACGCCGGCGTCTCCGCCCTGGCTTTAGTCCTGCTGCTGGGCAAGCGCCGCGGCTTTCCCCAGGATGCCATGGAGCCTAACAACATCCCACTCGTGGCCCTCGGGGCGGGACTGCTCTGGTTCGGCTGGTTCGGCTTCAACGCCGGCAGCGCCCTGACCTCCGGCGGTCTGGCGGCGAGTGCTTTTGTCGCCACCAATACCGCCGCCGCGGCCGCTGCTTTTACCTGGATGATAATCAGCTGGATTTACCGCCGTCCCACTATCCTCGGGACCGTAACCGGGGCCGTCGCCGGACTGGCCACGATAACTCCCGCCGCCGGCTATGTGACCCCCCTGGCGGCGGTACCTATCGGCGTTGCCGCCGCCGTCGTCTGCTATTACGCCATGTTATTATTCAAATTGAAGCTCGGGTTTGACGATTCCCTGGATGTTTTCGCTGTCCACGGCGTCGGCGGTATCCTTGGAATGTTGTTCGTCGGTGTTTTTGCCTCGCTGTCCGTCAACCCTGCCGGCGCCGATGGACTTATTACGGGTAACGGCCTGCAGCTCCTGAAACAGCTCGCGGGCATCGGCGCTGTCGGAGCTTACTCTTTCGGTTTGACCTGGGTCCTCGGTAAGCTGGTGGGTCTTACCATGGGCCTGAGAGTAACACCTTCCGAGGAAACGGTAGGCCTGGACATCGCCCAGCATGGAGAAAGGGCGTACGGCGGCCCGCTGCATTAAAAACGCAGCCTTTAGGGAAAGAAACTGCCTGCCGAAATAATGCGGTAAGCGTTTACCGCGTAACATAAACTTAACATGGCTGTAATAAGTCAGAAACAATAGCCGGCTAAACTTGAGATATCAGGATGGTCTGGAGGTATTTATGGTCAATACCGGTGACACTGCCTGGCTGTTGATGTCCTCAGCACTGGTCATGCTGATGACACCCGGCCTGGCCCTTTTTTACGGCGGCATGGTGCGGCGTAAAAACCTCCTCTCCACCATGATGATGAGCTTCGCCTGCCTCGGGCTGGTCGCGCTGCTCTGGGTGCTTTACGGCTATAGCTTGAGCTTCGGGACCGACCACTCCGGCATTATCGGCGGTTTGAACTTTATTGGCCTGGCGAATGTCGGCCAGGAGCCCTCGTCCGTCTATGCCACCACTGTCCCTCACCTGGCTTTCATGATATTCCAGGCCATGTTCGCTATTATCACCGTCGCCCTGTTTACCGGCTCTATCGTCGAACGGGTCAAGTTCAGCGCCCTGCTGGTCTTTTCCGCTTTGTGGCTGACTTTAGTCTACGTCCCCGTCGCGCACTGGGTCTGGGGGAGCGGCGGCTGGCTCGCCAGGCTCGGCGTCCTTGATTTTGCCGGCGGCGCGGTCGTCCATATCAACGCCGGCGTCTCCGCCCTGGCTTTAGTCCTGCTGCTCGGCAAGCGCCGCGGCTTTCCGCAGGACTCTATGGAGCCCAATAACATCCCGCTGGTCGTGCTCGGCGCCGGTCTGCTCTGGTTCGGCTGGTTCGGCTTCAATGCCGGCAGCGCCCTGACCTCCGGCGGCCTGGCCTCCAGCGCTTTTGTCGCCACTAACACGGCGGCGGCCGCGGCGGCCTTTACCTGGATGATCGTCAGCTGGATTCACCGCCGTCCCACTATCTTGGGCACCGTCACCGGCGCGGTGGTCGGCCTGGTGGCTATCACGCCGGCCGCTGGCTTTGTCCCGCCCCTCGCCGGCATCCCCATCGGCGCTATCGCGGCGATTATCAGCTACTATGGTATGGTGTTTCTGAAGATCAAACTTGGCTTTGACGACTCCCTTGATGTCTTCGCCTGCCACGGACTCGGCGGTATCTGGGGGGCGCTGGCCACCGGCATCTTCGCCACCGTGGCTACCAACTCCGCCGGTACCGACGGCCTTATCGCCGGCGGCGGCATGCAGGTGTTGAAGCAGTTGCTCGGCGTGGTCGTGGTGGGCGCCTTCGCCTTCTGCCTGACCTGGGCGCTGGGCAAGCTGGTGGACAAGACCATCGGCCTGCGTGTGGGACAGACCGAGGAGACGGTGGGGCTCGACCTCTCGCAGCACGGCGAGCGGGCTTACGGAGGTTTTCTGCGATGAAGAAGATAGAGGCGATTATCCGCGAAGAACGGCTGAACTCCGTGAAGAAAGCCCTCGAGGAGAAGAGCTACTTCGGCATGACCGTAAGCGAGGTCAGCGGCCGCGGTAAGCAGAAGGGCATCCCCCTGCAATGGCGGGTGGGCGAGTACCGCGTCGACCTCCTCCCCAAGATCAAGATCGAGCTGGTCGTCCTCGATGAGGATGTTGACAACGCGCTGGAGGCCATCATCCGTAACGCCAGGACCGGTGAGACCGGCGATGGCAAGATCTTCGTCCTGCCGGTGGAAAGCGTCGTCCGCGTCCGCACCGGCGACCGCAATGAAAATGCTATTTGATAATGGGGAGGAGCACCTGAGAAGGGCGTCTGGAAAAACGCGGGTGTCTAAGAGGGGCGAAGCCCCTCTTTCCCAAAAATCCCCCCTTCCCTTATCAAGGGAAGGGGGCAGGGGGATAGGTTGAAAAGCGAACAGGGTCTGCCTGATATACCATAAATTTAGCCCCTCCTTAATCTGTTTGTAACATTAGACCTGTAAAATAATAATGACAAAACGTTGCGGAACGACTAAAATAACATAAAACAGGAGGAAATCATGGCCACGAAAAGTAAAGCGGAAGCTAAGGAATATATCCTGAAAAAGGCCAAAGAGCAGGACGTCAAATTCATCAAGCTCTGGTTCACCGATATCCTCGGTATGCTGAAAAGCTTTGACATCACCGTGGAGGAGCTGGAAGGCGCCCTGGAAGAAGGTATGGGTTTTGACGGGTCGTCCATCGAGGGGTTCGCCCGCATCGACGAGAGCGATATGGTGGCTTCGCCCGACCCCGATACCTGGCGGCTCCTGCCGTGGCGCCCCCGCGAGCACCACGCCGAGGCCCGCATGTTCTGCGATATACTGATGCCCGGCGGCCAGCCTTTCGAAGGCGACCCCCGCTTCGTGCTGAAAAGGAACCTGAAAAGGGCCGCCGACCTCGGTTTCACCTACTACGTGGGGCCGGAGCTGGAGTACTTCTATTTCAAGACCAATGATGCCCCCGAAGGCCTGGACAAGGCCGGCTACTTTGATTTGACCCCGCGCGACGCCGCCATCGATATGAGGCGCGAGACCGTCCTCCAGCTCGAGGAAATGGGCATCGGCGTCGAGTATTCCCACCACGAGGTCGCCGACAGCCAGCACGAGATCGATATGCGCTATACCGACGCCCTCACCATGGCGGACAGCGTCATGACCTACCGCCTGGTCGTCAAGGAAGTGGCCTTCAAGCATGATACCTATGCCACTTTCATGCCCAAGCCGGTCTTCGGTATCAACGGCAGCGGCATGCATGTCCACCAGTCGCTCTTCAAAGGCGAGCGCAATGCCTTCTTTGATACCAAGGACCCTTATCACCTCTCTAAAGAGGCGCGCAGCTTTATCGCCGGCCTGCTGGCCCACGCGCCGGAGATCACCGCCGTCTGCAACCAGTGGATCAACTCCTATAAGCGGCTCGTCCCCGGCTACGAGGCGCCGGTCTACCTTTCCTGGGCGCGGCGCAACCGTTCCGACCTCATCCGCGTGCCCGAATACCGCCCCGGGCGTGAGAAGGCCACGCGTATCGAGTTCCGTTCCCCGGACCCCGCCTGCAATCCCTACCTGTGCTTCAGCGTCATGCTCGCCGCCGGCCTGGACGGTATTGAGAAAGGCCTGAAAGCGCCGGACCCCATCGAGGAAAACGTCTATGAAATGACCACCGATGAGAGGGAAAACCGCGGCATCACTACTTTGCCCGCCAGCCTGCTGGAGGCCATCCAGCTTACGGAGAAGAGTGACCTGGTGAAGAAAGCCCTCGGCGACCACGTTTTCAATTCGTTTATCGAAAACAAGAAAAAAGAGTGGGACGAGTACCGCATCCACGTTACGGAATACGAGACGAAAAAATACCTGCCGATACTCTAGTTGTGATAATATAATAAGACTTTCATTCAGGAGCGTAAGTAGAGCCGGTGAACCAGCCCGTCGGCGCTGACGCCGAAAATAAGCTTATTGCCATCCTCAAGGTGCTGAGCGAGTCTTCCGAGCCGCTCGGATCGATCCAGCTTGCCCGCCGGCTGGCCGACGACGGCATTTTCCTCAGCGAGCGGGGCGTCAGGTATCACCTTAAAATCGCCGACGAGCGCGGCTTTACCCGGCCGGGCGGCCGCGACGGGCGCACCCTTACCCCGGAAGGCCGCCAGGAGGTCAAGGACGCCATGGTGCCGCAGCAGCTCGGCCTGGTGCGCGATAAGCTGGAGCTGCTGGCCTACCTGACCACTTTCGACCCCGTGAAACGCGCCGGCCATCTGGCGATTAACACCTCGGTTATCGCTAAAACGAACTATAAGAACGCCCTGGCGGCGATGAAAGACTCATTCAAGGCCGGGCTCTGCGTCTCCGACCTCGTGGCTACCGCCGGCGAAGGCGAAAAGCTGGGAGCGGTGGTGGTGCCGGGGGGAAAAATAGGGTTCGCCACGGTCTGCAGCGCCTCGATTAACGGCGTCCTTCTCAAGGCCGGTGTGCCCACGGAGTTCCGCTTCGGCGGGGTGCTGGAGATCAGGAACTGGCAGCCGCGGCGTTTTGTGGCCCTTACGGAATATGGGGGGACCTCTACCGACCCCTCGGAGCAGTTCATCCAGGCCAAGATGACCACCGTCGGGCAGGCGGCCCGCACGGGACGCGGTAAGATCCTGGGCGCTTTCCGCACCATCCCGGCCCCCGCCCGCGCCGATGTCGAGGAAATAAAAGCCCGACTTGAAAAAGCGGGCATCAACGGTATTTTTGCCCTCGGCGATACCAGCGAGCCGGTCTGCCAGATCCCGGTGGCGGCCAACCGCATCGGGCTGATCCAGCTCGGCGGCCTGAACCCGGTCGCCGCCGCCGTCGAGGCCGGGATAGAAGTCGAAAACATTGCCGAGAGCGGCGTCATCGACTTCTCGGAGCTCAAGAGCTTCTGGGAACTCTAGCCTTTTTCGTAACCTCACCCCCTGACCCCCTCTCCAGCCTGAGTTATCATCCAAATCGTTAGCTGTTGTTGGCTGGAGAGGGGGAATAAAGAAAGAGGGGTTGTCACCCCTCTTAAACGCTTCTGTCATTCTGAGGAACTCCGATGCTATCGGGACGACGCGAGAATCTCTGATTCCGGTGTAGCGCTATTGATGGAAGCAGCCCTCTCCCCTTGTGGGAGAGGGACCAACAAGCCCGGGTCAGCTTGAAAGGGTGAGGGTCGCTTTCCTTCGGATTAAAGGAAGGGGGCAATAACAAAGAAGGCCGCCAGACCTTCTCAAATCCTTCTCCCCGGTACCCCGAAATTATAAGGGAGTGTGCCAGCGAGAGGGGGCGGAGCCCCCTCTCAAAACTCTTCCCCCTCTCCAGCCAAATAGTGTATCGGTTCAAATTGATGAAAGGAGGCTGGAGAGGGGGTCAGGGGGTGAGGTAAAACACGAAGCCTTAAGTTTTCTTTGATTTTCTAATAACGTACGGCATCACGATATGTACTACCAGCAGCACCGCAAAAGGTATCGTCAGCGCATTATGCATCTTGAAAGACAGGTTCTTCGTCAGCAGCCCGAACGTCATCGCCTCGACCGTCCGGAACTGCGTTATGCCGAAGCCGGTAAGGATATAAAGCGCCATGACGACCA
>JBFYTX010000044.1:0-6546 GCA_041300345.1 Dehalococcoidales bacterium
TCCGGCGGGATATCTATCTGCGCCATTTTTATCTGACCCGTGTTAAAACCGCTGTGCAGGGCCTCGACAAAATCGATTAGGTTGGGCACTTCGCCCTCCAGCGCGGCGTTAAGGGAGGTAGCGGAAAGGCCCAGCCCTTCATAGATATTCGGCGCGATGGGAGAAGTGCTGATGTTGACGACAAGCACGCCGCAGGCGCCGGCGATGGAGAAGAACTCATCGGTAACGTCCACGCTGACGACCGTCTGGTTCAGCAGATTAGAGGCCAGGTCGAGCTCGCGCTGCTCCGCCGCCGCCGTCTGCTCCAGTTCGGCCAGTTCCTCCTGCATGTCATCGATCTGCATGTTGGCCAGGCTCGTTTGAGACATTTCCAGCTCGTCGGCCAGCCTGGCTTGATCCTTGGTCTGCTGGGAGCGGGTAATACCCAGGACGGCCAAGGCGACGATGAAGACGCCCGCCGCGAGTATCACCCAGCTTGTTTTACTTAGTTTCAAATATTTCATACGATTGCCCCTTGATTCCAGCGTTAAAACGCCTGTCCGTAGATTGAATACATCGCCGAGACCATGGATAATGCGATCAGGCCCACGAAGCCGGCGATGACTATCGTCATAATGGGGGGGATCATGCCGATCATCGTCTTGGTCTTTTCCGCCGCCTCGGCCTCAAAGTTCTGCGCCACGGCCAGCAGCGTGCTGTCCAGGCTGCCCGTTTCCTCGCCGACCTTTACCATCTGCACCATCATCGGCAGGAATATGGTATTTTTGGCCATCGGTTTGGCCAGCCCCTCGCCTTTAAGCATGTCTCCCTGCACGGCGTAAAGCGCCTGCGCGACGACCCTGTTATTGCTGCCCTGGATGACCAGCGGCATGATCTCCGTCAGCGGCAGGCCGGCCGTGAACAGCAGCGCGATGCTCCGGCAGCAGCGGGAGAGCTCGTTGAGGAGGTTTACCTTTCCCAGCAGCGGCAGCTTGAGCATGAGGACGTCCATCTTATACTTGCCGTCCGCGGTCCTGATGTAGGCGATGAACGACAGGACGATGATCACCAGCCCAAGGAAGATATGCAGGGCGTAGGCGCGTATGATTTCCGAGAAGTCCATCAGAATCTTGGTCAAGGTCGGCAGTTGGGCGCCGAGCGATCCGTACAGGTCGGCGAAGGCCGGCAGCACGAAAAACATCAGGATGCCCACCACGCCGATGGTCACCACGCCGGCGATGGCGGGATAGAGGAGGGCGCCCTTGATGCCCTTGCGGGTGTTCATCTCTTTTTCCATGTAGTCGGCTACCTGCCGGAGCATTGTTTCCAGGCTGCCGCTCTGTTCCCCGATGCTCAGTGTCCGGCAGTTCATGGGCGAGAAGATCTCCGGGTGCCGGCTCATGGCCACGGACAGCTGGTTGCCGCCCCGGATGTCCCCGATGATCTCCCCGATTACTTTTTTCAGGGAGTGCTTGGTGATCTGCTCCTGCAACAGCTCCAGCGCGGTAACGATACTGATGCCGGATTCGAGGAGCAGCGCCAGCTGCCGGAAGAACAAGATAATGTCGGTGTGTTTGACGGGGAATAATTGAGACATCAGCTTGCCGGCACTCAGGAAAGGGACATAAGGCCTGAGGTTGATCAGGCGGTAGCCGGCAAAGTTCAGCATCTGGTTGATGGCTTCTTCACCGTCGGCCGTTATCCGGCCTTTAACGATATCCCCGGATTCGCTGCAGGCTATATATTGATAAATCATAGTGTCTCCGTTCCGGCGCCCCGGTTACTCGACCGTGTAAGCGTTACGTATTACTTCAGCCGGCGTGGTAATGTTATTCTTCACTTTCAGCATGCCGTCCTGGAGCAGGGTAACCATGCCTTCTTTAATTGCCTGCTGGCGGATATCGCCGGCTGCGGCGTTCTTAAGCAACAGGGTCTTGATGTGGTCGCTGGTGCAGAGTATCTCAAAGATACCCGTCCTGCCCCGGTAGCCGCTGTTGGCGCATACCTTGCACCCGGCTCCGTGGAGGAACTCTTTTCTTTCCTCGCCCGCCTGCTGCTGGTAGATCAGGCTTTCTTCGGCGGTGCCTTCCGTCGGCCGGGCGCAATGGGAACAGAGACGGCGCACCATTCGCTGGGCGACTACCCCGATGAGGGCCGAGGATACCAGGAAAGGCTCCACTCCGAGGTCGACAAGCCGCAGCACCACGCCGACGGCGTCGTTGGCGTGGATGGATGACAGCACCAGGTGCCCGGTAAGCGCCGACTGTATGGCGATATTGGCCGTCTCGGCATCGCGGATCTCGCCGATGAGTATGACATCGGGGTCGAGCCTGAGTATCGACCTCAGGCCGCTGGCGAAGGTGATGCCGGCGCGGGGGTTGACCTGGATCTGGTTGATATTCGAGAAACGGTATTCGACCGGGTCTTCGATGGTAATAATGTTGCGCTCGGTCTGGTCCAGGGAGTTGAGTGAGGCGTAAAGGGTGGTCGTCTTGCCGGCGCCGGTCGGCCCGCTGACCAGGATGACGCCGTAAGGCACCTTAAGCATCTTCTCGTACAGGGCCAGGCTCTGGGGGAGGAATCCGAGGTCGGACAGGTCCAGCGTGGCGCGGGTCTTATCGAGGAGCCGCAGCACCGCCATCTCGCCGTAGACCGTGCCGATGATACCCACGCGGATATCGATGACCCGGCCTTTGGTTTTTACCGAGAACTGGCCGTCCTGCGGGCGGTGATGGTCGGCGATATTCATGCTGGCCATGATTTTGATCCTGGAGGTGAGGGAGGCCATGGTGGCCAGCGGCAGCGAGAACATATCGTGGAGCGCGCCGTCGATGCGGAAACGTATCCGCATCTTGTCCTCGCCCGGCTCGAGGTGGATATCGGATGCCCGGGCTTTAACGGCTTCGTCGATGATCAGGGTCAGCGCCTGGGCTACGGGCGCCTCGGTGGCCGTATCGAAGGCAAGCTGCTTGGCCAGCCTGTTCTCGGTCTCGTCCGCTACCTCGATGTTGGATATCTGTTTTTCGATCTCGTCGAAAGCCTTGTAGTTGAAATCGATGGCCTCGCTGACTTCTTCGGCGGTGGCCAGCTCGGGCTCGATGCGCATCTGGCTGTGGCTGGCCAATGCCTCCAGGGCGATGATATCGGACGGGTTGGACATCGCCACGCGCAGGACCTTACCGTCGGTGGACAGCGGGAAGGCGTTGTACTTGCGCGCTACGGACTCCGGAACGAGCCGTAATACGTCCTGGTCCGCCGATTTCTTGCGCAGGCTGATCTTGGGCTCTTTAGTCGTGTCAGGCATGATATGGAGTACCCCTGTCTAGACTGATTATTAGCTTCACAGGACTCATCTTATCTACCTTTCGTCCCGCATTCAATAGCTCTTTGGTCATAGGCAGTTTGAGGGATATAAAGCTGTAAATGCCCCGATTAGTAAAAACTTGTAGAAAAGACTAGTACTTTTTTCTATTAAAATATTATGTTAAAATATCTATAGTGGCATTAAGATTAGAGAGAACAGACCCGGCGAACCGCGAGGAGATGTAATGAAAGAAGCAATAACGAATTTTTTAAACTACCTGTCGGTGGAGAAAGGCTATTCCGAAAACACCATCGCCGCCTATCGCAACGACCTTACCGCGCTGGCGGATTTCGCTAAACACCAGGGGCTATCCGCCTGGTCGGGCTTCACCCGGCAAAATATGCTCGGTTATATGCTGGAGCTTAAAGAGAGGGGCTATGTCGCTACCACGGTAGCCCGCAAAGTGGCGGCCTCGCGCTCTTTCTTTGGTTTCCTGGTGGCCGAAGGCTTGATCAAGAATGACCCCACGGAAAACATGAGCTCGCCTGCCGTGGGTAAGGCGCTGCCCAAACCGATACCGATCAACCAGGTCCGTCTGCTTATGGAGCAGCCGGCCAAGCTTTCCACGGCGGAGGCCAGGCGCGATAAAGTGATGCTGGAGCTGTTGTATGCCAGCGGCATGCGCATCAGCGAGCTGGTGGCTTTAAACCTGGGCGACATTAACACTGAAGGCGACTACTTCGTGCGGTGTTTCGGTAAGGGGCGCAAGGAGCGCATTATCCCCCTTTACGCGCAGATCGCCCTGGCGGTCAAGAAATATGTTGACGAAGACCGCCCCAGGCTCGCCCGCGGCAAGAAAGAGACCGCCCTGTTCCTGAACGCCCGCGGGGAGAGGCTGACGCGGCAGGGTTTCTGGCAGAAACTAAAGGAATACGTGAAATCCGCCGGCTTGAACTCCCACATCAGCCCCCACACTCTCCGGCACAGCTTCGCCACCCACATGCTGAGCGGCGGCGCCGACCTGAGGTCGGTGCAAGAACTGCTGGGACACGCCAATATCTCTACTACCCAGGTCTACACCCACCTGACCACCGAACATGTCCGCCGGAGCTACGATAAGTCCCATCCCAGGGCAAAAAACTAGACTTTAGGAGGCCACCGATGCCTGGTAAATCCCGACACGGCAAAGGTAAACGCTCTAGTAGAAAAAGCCGGACCATGATGCGGCAGGGGACAGCGTCGGCCGCATCTCAGGCCAGCGCCGCGGCGCCGGAGGCTCCCCGGCCGGCAGCCCCCCTGATGGCCGCACCCGCGCCACGGGGCGCCGTCTCTACCGCGAAAGCCATCGGAAATCCGTATCCTTTCATTGCCAGCGAGCTGCGGAGAATCGGTATCCTGGCGGGGATCATCATCGTTATCCTGATAGTGCTGTCCATCGTCCTGACTTAGCTCATCCATTTCAACCATGATTGACTATCAAGCGGCGAGAGCCAGATTGATCGCGCAGCTCAGCTCCAATATCAAGGACCGCCGGGTGCTGGACGTGATGTCCCGCATCCCGCGGGAAAGATTTATCCCGCCGGCGGTCCGCGACCACGCCTATGACGACAATCCTTTACCTATCGGCAAGGAGCAGACTATCTCCCAGCCGTATATCATCGCCTTGATGACCGAGGCGCTGGAGCTTAAAGGTGAGGAAAAAGTGCTGGAGATCGGCACCGGCAGCGGCTACCAGACCGCTATCCTGGCCGGGCTGGCTAAAAAGGTCGTCACGGTGGAGCGCGTGCCGGAGCTGGCGGAGACTGCCGTTAAATTATTGAAAGAACTGGGTTATGAAAATATCGAGGCGCACCTTGCCGGCGAGGCGCTGGGCTGGCCACAGGACGCCCCCTATGACGCCATCATGGTCACCGCCGGCGCCCCGGATATCCCGGACGAGCTCCTCGACCAGCTGGCGATCGGCGGCCGCATGATCATCCCGGTCGGGCCGCGGTACGCGCAGGAGCTGTGCAAGGTGACCAGGCGCCGCGAAGGTGTTAAAGTCCGGAACCTGGGCGGCTGCCGCTTCGTCTCCCTTATCGGTAAAAGCGCCTGGCAAAAAGAATAATAGTCCGTTTTGAAGGAGTCCCCATGGATGTCTTTGAAGCTATAAAGAATCGACGCAGCGTACGGCGGTTTACCGCTGACCCCGTCGACGATGAGAAAATAGAGGCTGTCCTGGAGGCCGGCCGCTGGGCGCCTTCATGGGCCAACAGCCAGTGCTGGCGCTTCGTGGTGGTGCGCGATAAGGACATCAAGAAAAAGCTGGCGACAACGCTGATGCCGATCAAGCTGCCCGACAGGGAAATACCCAATCCCGCTGCTGCCGGCTTCGACCAGTCGCCGGTTGTCATCGTCGTCTGCGCGGAAACCGGCAAGGCCGGCGGTAAGCACGGTTCCCCCGGCGAGTACGTTACCGACAAAGGCGACTGGTTTATGTTCGATGCGGCCCTGGCAGTGCAGAACATGGTCTTGGCGTCCCACGCCCTCGGGCTGGGCACGGTCATCATCGGCGCTTTCGAAGCGCCGCAGGTGGAAAAAGCCCTTTCTATGCCTGCCGGCTACCGTGCCGTCGCCATGTTCCCGGTGGGCGTCCCCGCCCAGCCGGGCAAGGCGCCCCCGCGTAAAGAGCTCTCTGAGATTGTTATCAATGATAAATGGAGCCAATAGCCGTTTTTTCGGTACTGTTTGCTTATGGTTGTCAGTGCTAACCTCACCCCTGTATCCCCTCTCCAGCCGGAAGCATTGAGAGGTCATCACAGATATTTATGGCTGGAGAGGGGAGTGAAGAAGAGAGGGGGCGCAGCCCCCTCTCAAATTCTTTCCCCCTCTCAAACATTAATTAAAATCGATCATAGTGCCTAACCCTGTTTGAGAGGGGGATCAAGGGGGTGAGTATTGAGAATCTACCAAATGTAAACAAAACTGTTTTTTCGGGCGCTTGCCTCATCAGGCCTGCGGCGACTATAATAGATTACCCGGAGTCTATAGAGAGCAGGTGATTTCATGCCTAAATACGGACTGGAAAATATCCGCAACATTGTCTTGCTGTCACACGGGGGTGCCGGCAAGACTTCTATATCGGAGGCCATGCTTTTTAATGCCGGGGCTATCAGCCGTTTAGGCCGGGTGGACGATGGTTCGACTACCTCCGACTATGACCCCGATGAGATCAAGCGCAAGATCAGCATCAACCTCTCCATCCTCCCCTGCGAGTGGCGGGA
>JBFYTX010000051.1:0-6959 GCA_041300345.1 Dehalococcoidales bacterium
GTCATTAACGGCGGCGGCGACTATTTCTTCGATGTCGATACCCGCCAGGAGTTTTATCTCCCAATAAAAGAAGCCTATCGGGCGGTATTCGGGCAGGCTATCCTGCGGCGGATGGAGCACGAAATCGGCGGTCTGTTCCAGCGTGCCGGCCGGCAGTGAGTTGTAATAATCTTCGAGCTTCCGGTCGGCCATCCCGGTGAGGGCATCTATCGCGGCAGGCTTGAGGTCGCCCAGATAGACGGAGATTTCTATAGTCTCGCGGTCGCCCCGCAGATAAGAGAAGACCTGGCCGACCACATCGTTGACGCGGGCTTCGTACCAGCCCGCCGGCAGGACTTCATCGATCACACCGCGAATATCGCTATCGTAAATAACGATCCCATCGGGAATGTCGATCTCATTAATTTTATCACCGAGGTACGAAACCGCCATGTCATTGACCGCATAATCGTAGGTCCCGGGCCGCATCAGGATATCCGTCACGACGTCTTCGAGGGCGGCCATCCGCTCCGAGACGTCCAGCCGGAGGGTGAAATGCTCCGCTTCCCCGGCCAGGTAGGGCATGACGGCGTCAACGGCGGCGTCTACCTGCGCGTGGATCCAGTCGGGCGGCAGCACCGCACGGAGGGCCGCGTCCGCCTCGGCGTCGCTGAGGCGGAGCGCCTCCGGCAGGTCCGCCTGAATCTCGGCGTATTCCTCCAGGGCGAAATCGATGCCCTGCTCATAAAGGTCGTTAAAGAATACCTCGTCGTGCAGGGAGTCCTTGAGCGCCGCGGCTACCGCGGCCACCCTGTCGTCGAGGGATATGGCGATAGTGAAATCATCGGTATCGCCCATGAGGTAAGGCATGATCTCTTCGATAGCCTGCGCCACCTGCGCCTCGAGCCACTCGGGCGGCAGTGCCTCCTCCATGATACGCGGAAGGCGTTCTTTCAAGAGGGCAATATCTACCGGCAGGTCGGGGTTGTCCATGTCGGCTTCCAATTGGTCCAGGGCGGCGGGCATGATATCGTCGTACATGAAGTTATAGATATCCGCCTCGTGGAGCCGCTCGATATAGAAATCGGGGTTACCGGCGGTGGCGCTAGCGCGGTTGACGACCAGCAGCACTATAAACAGGAGGATGAAAACCAGCGCCAGGGGTATAGCGATAAACCTGCGAAAGAAGATCATAGTATGCCTATCAAGAGAATTACACCATTACGAATGTATTACGTCAAGGCGTACTTAGTGACTAGTACCCCGCACGGGCCGGCCCGACTTTGCAAATCCGACCGCATTTGCTATGATGTATCCGAGCCTTGCGTCCATAAATATAAAGGAGGATTTATGAGGAAACTGTTACTGTTAGTCCTGGGACTGGTGCTTGTCATCGGGATGCTGGCCGGCTGCGGCGACACGCCGACGCCGACACCGACCCCGACCCCCACACCCACGCCTACCCCTTCACCAACGCCGACGAATGAACCGACCGTATACCGCGTGGCGACGGACGCGACCTGGGCACCGTTCGAGTATGTCAACGACGCCCATGAAATAGTGGGCTTCGACATCGACCTGATGAACGCCATCGCGGAAGAGGCCGGAATCGAAATCGAATTCGTTAACGTGATGTGGGACCCGCTCCTGGCAGGCATGGCCCAGGGAACGTACGATGCCGCTATCTCGTCCATCACCATCCTGCCGGACCGCCAGGAAAACATGCTGTTCTCCAATCCCTATTACGGCGCCGGGCAGATAATCGTCGTTCAGAAAAGCAACACCACGATAACCGGTAAAGACACCCTCACCGGAGACGTCGGGGCGCAGCTGGGTACCACCGGCGCCATAGAAGTGGAAAAAATTGCGGGGGCCACCCTGGTGAACTACGACGAAATCGGCCTGGCCTTCCAGGCACTGATGAACGGGCAAATCGATGCGGTCGTCTGCGACAACCCGGTAGCCGCGAAATACGTCGTTCAAAACCCGGACGAGCTGAAAACGGTCGGGACCGTATTTACCGATGAGTTCTACGGTATCGCCGTTGCCAAGGGGCAGGAAGACCTGCTGGCAAAGATCAACGAGGCCCTGCAGGAAGTCCTCGAAGATGGCATCATAGAAACACTCGAAGCAAAGTGGTACCAGGCCGAGTAAAAAGCAGGTAAAGCTTGCCACAGCAGAATCCGTTCAGGAACCTGGGCAGGATCTTTTCCGGAAGGCCGGCCGACGCACCAAAGACCGCCTCCCCCCAGGAGGAGATGATATTTATCCCGGGGGCCGAGCCGAGCGCCCGGCTCGACCCCTGGTGGTGGCTGGTAGCCGCTGTCGTAGCCATTCTCGTCCTGATCGCAGTTCTCAGTCCGGACCCCTACTGGAACATCCTGAAGTTTGTCAGCGACGGCATCGGCATCACCGCCTTGCTTACCGTCGTATCTTTCGTCTTCATCATCCTGGTAGGGCTGATCGGCGGCATGGGAAGGATCGCTAAAAATCCCGTCATCCACCTGATCGCCTCGCTGTACGTCGAGATCATCAGGGGCATCCCGCTCCTGGTGCAGCTCATCTGGTGGTACTTCGCCGCGCCGGTGGCCATCCAGGCTTTCGGCAAGCTCATACACGTCGACGCCATTGCCAATTATCGGTCGAACGCCATCCTGCTGGCCGTCGTCGGCCTGGTGATATGCTACGGCGCTTACATGAGCGAGATCTTCCGCGCCGGCATCGAGAGCATCCATAAAGGGCAGATGGAAGCCGCGCGCAGCCTGGGCATGAGCTATATGCAGTCCATGCGCTACGTAATTCTGCCCCAAGCCTTCAGGGTGGTGCTGCCGCCGGTAGGCAACGAGTTTATCATGCTGATCAAAGACACGTCGCTGGTCAGTGCCGTGGCCGTATCCGACCTCACCCGGCGGGGGCGGGAGTACATGGCCGCACATTTTAATCCCCTCGAGACGTGGACGCTGATCGCCCTGGTTTACCTGATCATGACCCTGTTTTCGGCGCGTCTGATCGCCTGGCTGGAAAAACGGAGACGTTACGAGAGGTAGACCGTGGCCGAACCAATCATACATATAGAAAACGTGCATAAACACTTCGGGGGCATCGACGCGCTGCGCGGCGTCAACCTGGACGTGCAGGCCGGCGAAGTAGTGGTCATCCTGGGCCCCTCGGGCTCGGGCAAGTCCACCCTGCTGCGCTGCGTCAACCACCTCGAAGTGGCGGACTCCGGCAAGATAGTGGTCGACGGCATCCCGCTAAAGACGGCGCAGAACATCAACGCCGTCCGGCAGGAGATCGGGATCGTCTTCCAGTCGTTCAACCTCTTCCCCCACCTGACGGTGCGGGACAACCTGACACTGGCGCAGCGCACCGTCCGCCGGCGCGCTAAAGAGGAATCGGAAAAGGTGGCCATGAACCTGCTGGCCAAGGTGGGCATCACCGAGAAGGCCGATTGCTATCCCTCGCAACTCTCCGGCGGGCAACAGCAGCGGGTGGCGATAGCCCGCGCCCTGGCGATGAACCCGAGGATAATGCTCTTCGACGAGCCGACCAGCGCGCTGGACCCGGAGATGATCAAGGAAGTCCTCGACGTGATGCTGGCGCTGGCCAAAGAGGGCATGACCATGCTGGTGGTCTCCCACGAGATGGGCTTCGCCCGCGCCGCGGCCAGCCGCTGCATTTTCATGGACGAAGGGCAGATCGTGGAGGAAGGACCGCCGGAAAAGCTGTTCACCGCGCCCAAGCAGGAGCGCACCCGGGTCTTCCTCAGCAAAGTGCTCCAGATATAAGCGGCCGGGCCCCGCCGTTAACGGTCGGGCACGCGTGGTCTTTAAGCAAATATAATTTATGGGTATTTTTCGGAATTGGTTACTGAGTCAAAACCTCACCCCTGTATCCTTTTTAAGGACCTCACCCCCTCGATCCCCCTCTCCTGTCCGCAGGAGAGGGGGAAGGGAAAAAGAGAGGGGGCTTTGCCCCTCTCAAATTCTCTCCCCCTTCCAAACAAGAGCTATACCGGACATAAATGACAAGGCTGTTTGAGAGGGAGATTAAAGGGGTGAGTTCAACACCTGTTAGCGTTGAAAATCAACCCTGAGCGAACGGAACTCATTTATGCGTATATTGCGCCAGTGGAAATCTTCCCCCCGGCTCGCGCTGACGGCGCTGGTGGGGGTCACGGCCGTCTGGGGCTGGACCTTCATCATCGTCAAAGACGCCATCCAGTTGATGCCGGTGATGGACTTCCTGGCAGTGCGGTTCACGCTGGCGGCCGTATTGCTGTTCGTCCTGCGCCCGACCTGCCTGCGCGGCATGTCGCGGCGGGGATATGTCCGGGGCATAATCTTAGGCATATTGCTGGGGATGTCCTACATCACCCAGACGCAAGGCCTCCTCGATACCTCCCCGGCCGTCTCCGGCTTTATCACCGGCATGGCGGTTGTCTTTACACCTCTGGTGGCCTGGCTGCTCCTGCGGCAGAAAATCGGGGTTTACGCCTGGCTGGCGGTGGGGCTGGCCATTATCGGGCTGGCGCTGCTCAGCCTGCGCGGCTGGACGTTCGGCAAAGGCGAGCTGCTGACGCTGGCCTGTGCCGTGTTCGTCGCCTTCCACATCATCGGGCTGGGTCAGTGGTCGACGCAGCACGATATCTACGGGTTGGCCTTTATCCAGATCGCGACCATCGCGGTCATCTCGCTCATCGCCGCTGCCCCCGGTGGTATCATGATGCCCCCCGACGGCGAGACATGGGGGACGATAGCGATCACCGCGGTGCTGGCTACGGCGGCGGCCTTTCTGGTGCAGACCTGGGCGCAATCGCTGGTGTCTCCGACGCACATCGCCGTGGTACTGACGATGGAGCCGGTCTTCGCCGGCATTTTTTCCGTGGTCTTCGGCTACGAACAGGTAACGGTGCGAACCATCCTCGGGGCGGTCTGCGTCCTGGCCGGGATGCTCATCGTCCAGCTGAAACCGGGGCGGGGCGAGCGCGCCAGGTTTTGACGGGGCAGGCACAACCAAGTATAATGGACAGTTGTTGTGGAGGGGTGTCCGAGCGGCCTATGGTGACGGTCTTGAAATCTGTGGAAAACCCGTTTTGAAGCTAAAATGGTTTTTCCAATATTTCCATTTCGTGCGTAAATTTCCATTATGTCCGTCTATAGCTGAAACAAATTAGTAGCAAATTCGTAGCAAATACCGGTCCTATTTCATGCTGATTAGACGGTGTAGCCGGGTCCTTTTTCCTGCCTGATAGCCGTTGCTTCCTTAATTGTTTCTTGACAAATGTTAATATATTTATTAATATAGGCGTTAAGGAGGCAGATATGAGCAGGATAAAATCAATTGGAATGGCTGAAGCCAGGCCAAAGCTTACGCAACTGGTAGACGATGTTTCCGGGGGCGGCGAGCCCTATCTGATAGTCTCCGGTAGCCAGGTTAAGGCGGTCCTTATCGGGGTCAATCAGTATAACGATATGGTAGAGCGCCTCGAAGACCTCTCGGATGCCGCAGAATTGCTCCAGGCTGAGCTGGGCCAGGAGCCAACAATGACCTTCGAAGAACACCTTAAGAAGTCAAAAGAGAGCCAGAGTGGCGTATCGGCTGGACATTAGTAACGTTGCCCACCGGCAGATTCGCCGGCTCCCGGCCCGAACTCAAGAGAGGGTTGACAAGGCTATTTCACGCCTAGGTGAGAATCCCCGGCCGCCCGGAGCGCTGAAGCTTACGTCAAGAGAAGGATACAGAATCCGGGTAGGGGACTATCGAATCCTTTACCAGGTCTATGATGAAGAGAAGGTTCTGATCGTTTATCGTGTAATGGCCCGGGGTGATTTTTATCGACTGTGATGAGTTGGAATATCCTGAGACTGGCACCACGAATTCTCAGGCAAAAATAGTTATGCGAAGTATAATAACTAGAGGTCATTGAGTTTTGCATGAACTTTGAAAGACCCGAAATCATTCGACCCCCGAGCGAGTGGAAAAGCTATTACCTTCCTCTTACCAGTGGCTGCTCGAACAACTCCTGTGCCTTCTGTAACTATTATGGCACCCATCTCCAGTTGAGGGAGATAGCAGGTGTTAAGAAGGAAATCGACGCTCTGGCGGCTTATGTCGATAACGACGTCATACTGCCTGGCGTTCCCCGGGTGGTATACCAGATCGGCCGGGGCTGGGACTGGAAAAGGGTATTTCTTCAGGACGGCGATGCCCTGGCTTACCCGTTCCCAAACCTGTTAGAGGCTCTTGCCTACCTGAACGAGAAGTTCCCTCGACTGGAGAGAATCGGTACTTACGCTACCCCTCAGGATATTCTGCGAAGAAGTCTTTCTGAGCTCAAACAGCTTCGAGATCTCAAGCTATCGATATTTTATATGGGCGTCGAGAGCGGCGATGACGAGGTCCTGAGAAAAATTGGCAAAGGGGTCAACTCCGGCGAGCTTCTCCAGGCGGGAAAGAGAGTCAAGGAGGCGGGCATCACACTCTCGGTAACCGTGATTCTCGGACTGGGCGGCGTCGGGGGAAGCGAAAGGCATGCCATTGAAACGGCCAGGGTTTTGAACGAAATCGACCCGCCGTTTGCCGGCGCTTTAACGCTAACCTTAATTCCAGGTACTCCACTCCACGAACAATGGCGACGAGGCGAGTTCTGCCTAATTTCACCATTTCAATCTTTGGAAGAATTGAAGACAATTATCGAAAAATCCAGCTTCAGCGATTGTTTCTTCAGCTCGATGCACGCCTCGAACTATCTTTCGGTCCGGGGACGGCTGCCTCTAGATAAAGCCCGGATGTTAAAGGAACTGGAATCGATATTAGCACAGGGGAATCCTTCCACGCTTCGACCCGAATATCTGCGAGGATTGTAGAGGGCTATTTCCTGGTCATGCCAGTCGGCCCCTTAAACGCCAGCGTCACATTCTGACGATTTGTTGGAGCTTGGGCCACTTTTTCTAGGGGTCTCTGTTGGCTAAGTTGGC
>JBFYTX010000062.1:0-3409 GCA_041300345.1 Dehalococcoidales bacterium
GAGCGACATATGTGTTTAGCGATACCGGCATTGATAAAATCGATAGACGGCCAGCAGGCGGTGGCGGACATCGAAGGGGTGACGCGGGAAATCAGCCTGCAGCTCACGCCCGAGGCTAAAGTGGGCGACTACGTCCTGCTGCACACGGGATATGCCATCAGCATAATAGACGCGGCGGAGGCAGAAGAGACGCTAAAGCTTTTAAGGGAGATGGCCGAGGCGGGGTGAAATACGTTAACGAGTACCGCGACCCGGAGCCGGGGAAAAAGCTCCTCGAGAGGATCAGGCGCAACTCCCGCAAACACATCAAGCTGATGGAGTTCTGCGGGGGGCATACGGTGGCCATTTTCAAGCACGGGCTGCGCCAGCTGTTACCCGATAACATAGAGATGCTGTCCGGGCCGGGCTGTCCAGTCTGCGTCACCGCTACCGGCGACCTCGACAGGGCCATTGCGCTGGGGTACTTACCGGATGTAATCATCACCAGCTTCGGGGATATGGTCAGAGTGACGGGGAGCCGGACCAGCCTGCAAAAAGCCAAGGCCGAGGGGGCCGACGTGCGCATCGTCTACTCGGCGCAGGACGCCCTGAAAATCGCCAAAGAAAACCCGGAGAAAGAGATTATTTTCATCGGGATAGGATTCGAGACCACGGCGCCGACCATCGCGGCGTCGATACTACAGGCGGAGCAGGAAGGGCTAAAAAACTACTGCGTGCTGTCGCTGCACAAGACCTGCCCGCCGATCATGAAAGCGATCCTCGACCGGGGGGAGGTAAAGCTGGACGGAATCATCTGCCCGGGGCATGTCAGCGCCGTCATCGGCTCCCGCCCCTACCGGTTCCTCGCCGAAGACTATAAAATAGCCTGCGCCGTCTCCGGCTTCGAGCCGGTGGATATACTACTGGCGGTGGACAGCCTGGTGGAGCAGATAGAAAGCGGCCAGCCGAGGGTGGAGATCGCCTACCGGCGGGGGGTAAAGGAGGGAGGCAACCCGGCGGCACTGAAGCTGATGGATGTTGTATTTGAAGTCGGCACCGCCGACTGGCGGGGCATCGGTACCGTGCCGGAAAGCGGATTACAGATACGAAAGCAATATGAAAGATTTGACGCCGCCAGGCGATTTGATATCAAGGTCAGCCCGGCTGAAGAGCCGAAGGGCTGCATCTGCGGGGCGGTGCTGCGGGGGGTAAGCACACCGTTAGAGTGCACACTGTTCCGCAAGACCTGCACGCCGGAGAGCCCGGTGGGGCCATGCATGGTATCCAGCGAAGGCAGCTGCGCGACGTATTTTCAATACGGAGGGGGCACGTAATGGAGATAAGGGTACGCCCTACCAGCGTTCTCATCGAAAACGGAAGACTTCTCGTGGTCAAACAATGGGTAACTGCCACGCGCGGCTGGTCTTTACCAGGCGGCAAGCTTGAACCGGGTGAAACGATTGAGCAATGTCTGATAAGGGAAACGCGAGAAGAGACCGGGCTGGATATCAAACTTAAAGAATTGCTTTATATTACCGACCGATTCTTTGGTAACGACATTGATTTAGTACACATGTCATTTCTGGTAGAGCGTACCAGCGAAAAACCAGGGGCATTTGAATGGTATCATGATGATCCCAATCCAACGAAGTCGGCAGCAAAATTGAGAGAAATTAAGATGATTCCAGTAGATAACCTTACAGACTACGGTTTTTCGCGGACTTTCCAACAACTGGTTAAGGAAGACTTCCCGGGAAAGGGAAGCTATAAAGGGGATTATTATTCATTTTATGGGGAGCCTGCATCCCGATGAACGAAGATAAGATCCTGCTGGCGCACGGCAGCGGCGGCAAGCTCATGCACGACCTCATCCAAAGCTTCATGCCGGAGCTGGCTAACCCGATACTAGAGAAACTGGACGACTCGGCAGTTTTCGATGTAACCGGGCGGCTGGCGTTCACTACCGACAGCTATACGGTCAATCCCCTCTTTTTCCCCGGCGGGGACATCGGGCGGCTGGCGGTCTGCGGGACGGTCAACGACCTGGCCATGAGCGGGGCCAAGCCGCTTTACCTGAGCCTGGCATTCATCATCGAGGAGGGGCTACCGGTCGCAGATCTGAAACGGATAGTTAGGTCAATCGCCAGGGCCGCCGGTGAGGCGGGGGTAAAGATCGTCACGGGGGACACTAAAGTGGTCGGCCGGGGCAGCGCTGACAAGCTGTTTATCAATACCGCAGGAGTGGGAACCGTGTCGGAGGGGGTCGAGATATCGGCTGGCAACGCCAGACCCGGAGATAAAATTATCATCAGCGGGAATATCGGCGACCACGGAATCGCGGTATTAAGCCAGCGGGAGGGGCTAACGTTCCATACGCCGGTGCCGAGCGACGCCGCGCCACTGAACGGGCTGGTAGCGGAGATGCTGGCGGTGTCAAAGAATATACATAGCCTGCGCGACCCTACCCGGGGCGGGCTGGCCGTCACCCTCAACGACTTCACCGGGCAGTCGAAGGTCGGTATCAGGATCGAAGAATACAAAATCCCGGTAGATAAAGCCGTGCTGGCGGCCTGCGAGATGCTCGGGCTCGACCCGCTGCACATCGCCAACGAAGGCAAGTTGGTGGCGCTTGTAGCTCCCGAGGATGCGGAGAAAATCCTCGCGGCGATGAAGCAGAACAAATACGGCCACAAAGCCGCCATCATCGGGGAGGTCGTTAAAGAGCACCCGGGGCAGGTAGTGATGAAGACCGGCCTGGGGGCGTCCCGGATCATCGACATGCCGGTGGGCGAGTTGCTGCCGAGGATCTGCTGAACGGGTAAAGGGTAAAGTCAAAGGTTAAAACTCAAAAGTCAAAACCACAACTAAAAAATCAAAACTAATATGATCGGTATAGGGATAAATGACCATCAAACCTGACAAAAACCGGATAAACGAAAAGACACCGCGTATCGTCGTCATCGGGGTGGGGAACCTGCTGATGAGGGATGAGGGCATAGGCATCCACTTGATCAAGGCGCTACAGGAGATGGACCTGCCGGCCGGGGTGGAGCTAATCGACGGGGGGACCGAGCCGGATCTGATAGCCTTCACCAGGGCGGGGGACAAGCTGATAATCGTGGATGCGGCGAAGGCGGGGGGAGAAGGCGGGGCGGTCTACAGATTCAAACCGGAGGACCTGGCGCCGGGAGACAAAACCCTGGCCTCGGCGCACGAGATGGGGGTGGCGGAGAACCTGAAGCTGATGGCGCTGGCCGGCAGCGAGCCCGTGGAAACGGTGATCATCGGTATAGAGCCGGAGGACACGGGCTGGGGAATAGAGCTGTCCCCTGCCCTGCAGGAGAGGCTGCCGGAAATCGTCGAGGTAGTGATCAAAGAGATAAAGACGCGCCGTTAACCGTTTATATCCGTTATCCGTTATTCGTTTTTC
>JBFYTX010000077.1:0-5754 GCA_041300345.1 Dehalococcoidales bacterium
GAGAGTCGCCTGGTCACTGGCGTCATCGTATTCCTGAATTTCGACCGTGAGCATCTTGCCGGCCACGTTGATGCCGCCGGCAAGGTTGACGTCTTCAGCCCACATCTTGTAGATCGGGGCGAAGCCATAGCTCTGGAAGCCGGACTGCGGGCCGGTGATGTCGCGCGAAGCACCGAAGACGATAGTATCCTGTTCCGGCGGAGTGGGTGTCGGGGAAAGGGTCGGGGTTGGCGACGGGGAAACGGTCGGGGTCGGGGACTGGGTCGGGGTGGTCGTTTCTCCGCCGCAGCCCGGCATCATCGCGATGACGAACACCAGCGCGATGATCAGGGGTACTGCAAATTTAGCGGTCTTTTTTAACATTTATGTATCATCCTCCTGTTTTTCGAAGAGTATATATTTCCCCTTTTTGTGTTCATGTCTTTTCCTTATATATCACCTCCCGAATTCTTGATATTTTAGTTTTTTGAGTTACCCGGTGTTGATGCACCCACTTTCCGCCCATGGTAGAACCCTGGCACAGATTTATCAAACTTTATAATACTATAGATATAGTTGTCAAGTACCTTGAAGATAGGCGGCGGTAATTTTTCGGTGCACCGGGGGCACGGGCGAGCGCCGTTCAGATTTAAACCAGGTGATGACCGGAAAAAATAGACACCGCAAACCGGAGGGAAGGGGACGTTAAAGAAAGCGGAGTGAGCTAGACGGCGACGGCTTTCCGGGCGCGGCTTTTCTGCCTTTTCCAGCCGAGCGTCTCCAGGAGGTCGCCGATGTCCTTGTCCTGCTGAGTCTCGCTGCGGAGCGGCATGTAGGGGTCGAAACTGTACTTGATGCGGCGGCCTTCCCGCTTTTTAGTGACATAGCCGTCCGCTTCGAGGTCGTTGATGATGTTGCGGGTGGCTTTTTCCGTGATGCCTATCGTGGAGGCGATCTCCCGGGCGGTGATGCGCGAGTGCTGGGCGATGAGGCAGAGCACCATGGCATGGTTGGTCAGGAACTTCCATCCCGGCATACTCTTACCTCCTTATCGCTGCTGCCCGTAAAAATATTTGTTATCTTTTTCTGCAAACCCTGAAAAACTATTGACATTTTTCACGAGAGTTGTATAATTAATTCAGGAATTAAAATTCCTATATATTATAACAGGAATGTCAAGTCATCACAAGTAATTAACGAAAAAAGCGTTAGAAATATAAAAACTGAAAGAAGGAGCGTTACAAAAAAAGAAGAGTGAAAACATCATCGGTGGCCAGTAAGACCCGTACCACCCCTGTTGCGACCCAGATGGCATTGGAAACCCTGTCCCGGAATGAAACCGAGGAACCCCCCAGTAGACCGGTAACCATTAAGAATATCGATGACGAGCCCCCCGGTAAAGGTATTGCCGGTAGATATAGACTTTTCGGGGATGTGCCGGAAAGCTCCTGGAATGACTGGAAGTGGCACTTCCGCAACCGCATCACCACCGTCGACCAGCTAAGCAGGCTGGTGCCCCTGTCCATAGCCGAAAAAGAGCAAATCGAGACCGTCTGCCGGCGTTATCCGCTGGCCATCACGCCTTACTATCTGTCGCTCATCAACCCCGCCGACCCCGACGATCCGGTAAGGAAACAGGCGGTGCCTTCCATCCTGGAAATCGCCATGAGCAATGTCGGCATGGAAGACCCGCTGGCGGAGAAAGAGGACTCGGTCGTCCCCGGCCTGGTGCACCGCTATCCCGATAGAGTATTAATGGTACTCACCGACATCTGTCCCATGCTCTGCCGTCACTGCACGCGCAAGAGGGAATGGCGGCACGGCGGCTGGGTGCGGCCGTGGAGCGAGATCGAGGTCATGCTGGACTACCTGCGCCGGAACACTGAAGTCAGGGATGTCATCATCTCCGGCGGCGACCCGCTGACGCTGGCGACGGCGCACCTGGAAGCCATCATCTCTAAGATAAGGGAAATCAAGCACATCGAGATAATCCGTATCGGCAGCCGGTTCCCGGTGGTGCTGCCGCAGCGCATCGATACCGAGCTCTGCGCGATGCTATCGCGGCAAGGCCCGATATGGTTCAACACCCACTTCAACCACCCGAACGAGATCACGCCGGAATCCGCGGCTGCCTGCGACCATCTCCTCCGCGCCGGGGTGCCGGTCAACAACCAGACGGTGCTGCTGAAGGGCATCAACGACAGCGTCCAGACCCAGCTCAAGCTCTGCCAGGGTCTGCTGAAGATCAAGGTGCGCCCTTACTACCTCTTCCAGTGCGACGAGGTGCAGGGTACCGAGCACCTGCGTACGCCGGTGAGCACGGGCATAAAGATCATCGAAGGGATGCGCGGGCATACCAGCGGCCTGGCCGTGCCCAGCTTCGTCGTCGACCTGGTTAACGGCGGCGGCAAAGTGCCGCTCCAGCCGAACTACGTGCTATCGATGACCAAAGACGAGCTGCTGTTGAAGAATTACGAGGGCAAGGTCTACCGTTACCGCAACCCGAATTCATCCGGCCGCGCCAATGGGGCGGCGCCGGTCAGCGGCGCCGTGGCGAGCCTGCTGGCGGACGCCGACCTGCCGGTAAAGGTTGAAGGAGAGCCAGATGCGGACCGGGTTATCGTTTGACCTAAAGTCAACGGTAGCAGGATACACCGGCGCCGAGGACGCGCTGGAGGAATACGATTCTCCCGAGACAGTGGCGATGATATCAGCCGCCCTCGAGTCTTTAGGCCATAAGGTGATCAAGCTCGGCGGCGGCACGCACTTTCTGGATAACATCCGCCGCGAAAAGGTAGATCTTGTCTTTAACATCGCCGAAGGCCGCGGCAACTACCGCGGTCGCGAAGCGCAGGTGCCGGCGATACTGGAGATGCTGGATATCCCTTACACCGGCTCCGACCCCCTGACGCTGGCGGTCTGCCTGGACAAGCCGCTAACCAAGAAACTGGCGGCGTTGGAAGGAATCGCCACCCCGGGCTGGCTGGCGGCCGGCAGCGAAGAAGAGCTGCGCCGCGCGCCCTGGGACAAACTCAAATTTCCCATCATTATCAAACCGGCGGCTGAGGGCTCGAGCAAGGGCATCCGCCTGACGTCGCTGGCGCATAATATCCCCCAGGCGGAAGACGAGGCCCGGCGGATCTTCGCGGGCTACCGCCAGCCGGTCATGGCCGAGGAGTTCATCAGCGGCGACGAAGTCACCGTGGGGATAACCGGCAACTCGCCGCCCAGGATCGTGGGCATGATGCGCATCGTGCCCAAGAAACCGGTGGAGCACTTCGTCTATTCGGTGGAAGTGAAACGCGACTACGTGAACCTGGTGGACTACGAATGCCCCGCCCGTCTGTCGCGGCGTACCCTCGACACGCTGGAGCATTTCGCCCTGAAGGCTTTTAAAACGCTCGGCTGCCGCGACTTCGCGCGCGTCGACTTCAGGGTCGGCCGCGATGGCACGCCGTATTTTATTGAAATCAATCCCCTCCCCGGGCTCGGCAGCTACTCTGATCTGGTTATCATGGCGCTGATGCTGGGGTGGAAATACGAGGCGCTGATCGGCAGCGTGCTTAACGCCGCTCTGGAGAGGTACCCGCAATGTGCGCGCGTCTAGCCGTCGTTTATAACGAGCCCGTTCCTTCCCGGTATGACCGAACCCATGAAGAGAAGTCTGTCCTCGGAGTCATGGAAGCCGTGGAAGCGGTCCGCGCGGCTATTATTGAACTCGGGCACGAGGTCGTGCTCATGCCCCTCCTGCCGCCCTTTGAGGACGCCCGGCGGCAACTGGAATCTCTGGATGTCAAACTGGTCTTCAACCTGTTCGAAGGCTTTTGTGACGAACCTGAAACAGAGGCCCTGGTGCCGGAGACTCTGGTCGAGTTGGATATCCCTTTCACCGGCTGCGAGGCGGCGGTGCTCAGGCTGGCCCTGGATAAAGCCAGGGTCAAGGTGCTGCTCCAGGCCGCCGGCATACCCACGGCGGACTTTCAGTTGCTCAGCCCGGAGACTCTCTCCGCGTTCCGGCTGGGTTATCCATGTATCGTCAAACCGCGCTCGGATGATGCCAGTAACGGTATCACCGCGGATAGCGTGGTCAACGACTACGCATCGCTGGAAAGACAGGTCAGGCGGCTGGCCGAATCTTATCGCGGCGGCGCACTGGTGGAGCGGTTTATCGCCGGGCGGGAGTTTAACGCCACGGTCATGGGTAACTCCAAATATACGGTATTGCCGGTGTCTGAAATCGTTTATTCGTTGTCACCGGATTTGCCCCGCATCCTGAATTTTGAGGCCAAGTGGGAGGAGGACAGCGTCTATTTCAAGGGCACTAAAGTAGTTTGCCCGGCGGAGATCAGCGCGGCGGAGCGGGACTATATCGCCGGGACGGCCCTGGCGGCCTACATGCTAATGGATTGCGTTGGGTACGCCCGGGTAGACATGCGTATGGACGAGGCCGGCAAGCTGAACGTCATGGAGGTTAACCCGAACCCGGATATCTCGCCGGGGACCGGCGCGGCGCGGCAGTCGCTGGCGGCCGGCATGAATTACACCCGGTTCGTGGATAAAATAATAAAGCTGGCCTTGGAGAAAAAAAAATATGACCGTCGGCATCCGCCACATGGTCGCCGGGGACAAACCGGCTCTGATGCGAATACTCCGGAATACGCCCGAATTTAAGCCTTACGAGGTGGCGGTGGCGGAGGAGGTCATCGACGCTTATCTTACCGACCCGCAGGGGACCGGATATTTTACACTTGTTGCTGAGGACGGCGGGGAAATCGCGGGGTATATTTGCTACGGCGAGACGCCCTGCACCGTCGGCACCTGGGACATCTACTGGATCGCCGTCGACCGGCAGAAACGCGGCCGCGGTATCGGTAAGGTCCTCTCGGAAAGGGCAGAGACGGCGATAAAGCGGGCCGGCGGCCGACTGGCTGTAATCGAAACGTCGTCGACGCCCCTTTACGACAACACCCGCGGGTTTTACCTCAAGCGCGGCTACGAGACGGTCGCCCGCATCCCCGACTTTTACTCGCCCGGCGACGATAAGCTTGTCCTGCTGAAAAAGCTATAATATATTATTGTAGTCCTGATGACTGCCCGGGAGGCCGCAGCATGTCCTGGCAAGATTTCGTCCTGACCTTCGTGCCGCTGTTCATCGTCATCGATGCCTTCGGCAACCTTCCTTTTGTCATCCAGATGGGCGAGGAAAGGACACAGCCGGAGCGCCGGCGGATGGTATACATCGCCATCATCACAGCGACGGTTGTCGGGCTGGTCTTTCTTTTCTTCGGGCAGTTTATCCTCGACGTTATGAATATCGACGTAGGTTCTTTCGCCATCGCCGGGGGTATCATCCTGCTGGTGCTTTCCATTAAATACATGACTTCCGGCCACATGGTCGAAATGGTCAGTCATGAAATGCTGGCGGTGGTGCCCATCGGCACGCCGCTGACGGTCGGCCCCGCCACCATCACCACCCTGATACTCCTGGCGCTCCAGTACGAGATCTACATCGTCCTGATTTCCTTCGTGGTGAACATGGTAATTACCTGGGCCATCTTCCTCCTGAGCCAGAGAATCGACGCCCTGTTGGGGGCGGGGGGCATCCGGGCGGTCTCCCGCGTCTTCAGCCTCCTGCTGGCGGCCATCGCCGTGAGCATGGTGATTAACGGACTTGATCTTCTCGGTATCATTAATGTAATAAGCTGAACGATGGCTACTAAATCCCGGCAATATATCTGATGCTGTCGCGTCTTTTATGATTTCAATCATCACCCT
>JBFYTX010000113.1:0-4507 GCA_041300345.1 Dehalococcoidales bacterium
TCGACGTCAGCGACGACGGCACGGTAGTCATCGGCTCCTCGGACGCGGAGGCGACCCAGAAAGCCGTTGCCATCATCGAGGGCCTGACGAGGGAAGCGAAGATAGGCGATATCTTCACCGGTAAAGTAAGCCGCATCCTGGGCTTCGGGGCGATGGTAGAGATACTGCCAGGCAAAGACGGCCTGGTGCACATCAGCGAGCTGACCGACCACCGCATCGACAGGGTTGAAGACGAGGTAAAAATCGGGGACGAAGTTACCGTTAAAGTAATCAGCATCGACGACATGGGGCGGGTAAACCTTTCGCGCCGGGCGCTGTTTGAAAAAGAAGGCGAGACCGAGGCCCGCACCGAGGGCAACCGGCCGCCGCCAGGCGGGGACAGGCGGGGCGGGGGCGGCTCTTTCCGCGACCGGCCGCGCTTTTCCGGGGGCGACCGCCCGCCGCGGTCAAACCGGGGTCCTTCACGGCCGCCGTTCAAACGCTAATTCTCCACTGATTTTTGAGGTGTTCGCTGTGGAACAGATCAGGGTATTAGTCCATGGGGCGGCCGGCAGAGTGGGGCAGGAAGTGGTGAAGGCCGTCTGCCAGGAGCCGGAAATGGCGCTCCTCGGGGCGGTGGATATAAAGATCACCGGTGACACGCTTACGTTACCTGACGGCTCTAAAGTACCTTTTTCCACAAATCTGGAATCCATCATCAAAAGCTGCGAGCCGGATGTCATGGTAGACTTTACGACAGCCAAAGCCTCGATGCCGGCGGTGCGCATAGCGGCCAAACATAACATCAACATGGTCATCGGGACGACGGGGTTTTCCGCAGCGGAGCTGGATGAAATCAAAAAGCTCGCCGAGGCCAACGAGATAGGCATCATCGCCGCGCCCAACTTCGCCCTCGGGGCGGTGCTGATGATGCACCTGGCCAGAATAGCCGGCAAGTTCATGGACCACGCGGAAATCATAGAACTACATCACGATAAAAAGCTCGACGCGCCGTCGGGGACATCACTGCTGACCGTTAAAGGCATGGTCGAAGCACGTGGTAAAGCTTTCATGGCGCCGTCGGCCGGCGAACACACGGCCAGCCGCGGGGTAAACCAATCGGGCATCAATATCCACAGCGTGCGGCTGCCCGGGCTGATGGCGCACCAGGAGGTCATCTTCGGGGCGGCGGGGCAGACCTTAAGCATCCGGCACGACACCATCAACCGGGAATGCTATATGACCGGCGTCATACTCGCCATTAAAGCGGCCGTAAAGCAAAAGGGGTTCACCTACGGCCTGGACAAACTACTGGGATTATAAGACAAGCTACCGGGGACTATGAGGTAAGGCGTGAAGGACTATCGCGTCGCCGTCGTCGGGGCGACGGGGCTGGTGGGGCAGGAATTCATCAAAATACTGCTGCAACGGCATTTTCCCATGGCTTCACTGCGTCTGCTGGCGTCCGACCGCTCGGCGGGGAAAAAGATAACCGCGGGCGATAGAGAAATAGAGGTCGAAGAGACCACCCCCGACTCTTTCGAAGACATCGACATCGCCCTGTTTTCCGCGGGGGCGGAGCAGAGCAAGCACCTCGCGCCGCCGGCGGCCAGGGCGGGGGCGGTGGTCATCGATAACAGTGCCGCATGGCGGATGGAAAAGGGCGTACCGCTGGTCGTGCCCGAAGTCAATCCCGGCGATATCAGACACCACAAAGGGATCATCGCCAACCCCAACTGCTCCACGATCCAGATGGTGGTGGCGCTTTACCCCCTGCACAAAGTCAATCCCATCAAGCGCGTCATCGCGGACACCTATCAATCAGTATCGGGGGTGGGGGGAATAGGGGCGTTGGAAGAACTAAAGACACAGGCCAGGCAGGTACTGGAGGATGAGATCACCAGGCCCCACGTGTTCCCTCACCAGATAGCCTTCAACGTGCTGCCGGAAATCGACGTTTTCCGCGACGACGGCTATACCAAGGAAGAGCGTAAGATGCTCGAAGAGACCAGAAAGATAATGCACGCCGAGCATATAGCAGTATCGGCAACGTGCGTCAGGGTGCCGGTACTGATCGGGCACGCGGTGGCGGTCCATATAGAGTTCTCTCAGCCGATGGCCGTGGACGATGCGCAGAAAATTCTTTCGCGGGCGCCGGGGATAAAAGTGCTGGATGATCCGTCCATCAGCCTCTACCCGCAACCGTGGTCGGCCGCCGGCACGGACGAGGTGTTCGTGGGGAGGATAAGAAAAGACATCTCGCACCCCAACGGGCTGGCGATGTGGATCGTAGCCGACAACCTCCGCAAGGGGGCGGCGCTCAACGCCATACAGATCGCCGAAGAGATGATAAAAAGGGACTGGGTAAAACCGGAAGGAGCCAAAGAATGAAAACGCTGGGTCGATGCCTGACGGCCATGGTTACACCGTTCAAAGATAACGGGGAAGTGGATTACGCGGAGACCAGGAGGCTGGCCAAAGCCCTCTTAAATTCCGGCAACGACGGGCTGGTGCTGGCGGCTACGACCGGCGAAGCGCCGACGCTGAGCTGGGACGAAGAAATGCGCATCTTCCAGGAAGTAAAGAGCGCCGTGGGAGACAGGCCGACGCTGATAGCTTACACCGGGAGCAACAGCACCAAAGAGGCCGTAGAAAACACCGAAAAAGCCGAGAAAATCGGGGTGGACGCCATTTTATCAGTAGTCCCCTACTATAACAAGCCCAACCAGGAAGGCATCTACCAGCATTTCAAAGCCATCTCCGAATGCACCAGCCTACCGATAATCATGTACAACATACCGAGTCGGGTGGTAGTAGAGATGTCCTGGGAGACTATCGCCAGGCTGAGCCAGTTCCAGAACATCGCGGGGGTCAAAGAGGCCAGCGGGAAGATGGACCTGGTAGCACAGACCATCAGCAACGCCAGGGAGGGGTTTTACGTGTGGAGCGGCAACGATAACGACACCTTCGCCATCATGGCGATGGGGGGATACGGGGTCATCGGGGTAACGACCCATCTGACGGGCAAGCAATATAAAAAGATGATCGACCTGGTGCTGGCGGGGCGGATACAGGAGGCGGCGGCCATCCACCGCAGGCTGGTGCCGCTGGTCAACGCGATATTTTCCGTACCGAGCCCGGCACCGATAAAGTACGCCCTTAACTACCTGGGGTTTAAGGTAGGCCAGCCGCGGCTGCCGCTGGTGCCGCCGACGGAAAAAGAGGGCGAGAAGATCATCGCGGAGCTCAAGAGACAGACGATAGACCTGAAGGCCTGATAATTCGTTATATTTCATGGAGGTGTAACTTCATGAAAACAAGATTACTATTTGCGCCTGCCCTATTTCTAACTTTGATATTGCTCATCATTCCCGGTTGTAGCCCGCAAGCGGAAGGATTTGCCATTTACCTGACTAAAGACAATATACCCGTAGCGCAGATGGAGGCCCTGAGCCACGTAGAGATTGCCGAGGAACCGGTCATTTCCAGTAAAGATATAGTGGCTTACAAGGAAGACACACACGAGATAAAGCTTACCGCCGAAGCTTACGAGCGGGTCATGCAGCTTGAAGTACCAACCAGCGGCAAGAGCTTTGTGGTTTGCGTGGACAAGGGGCCGATTTACTGGGGCGCGTTCTGGACAGCCCTATCCTCGCAGTCGTTTGACGGGGTCACAATAATGGTGTTCCCTTTTTCTCCACCCAGAGACTCTATCATGATTGAGCTCGGATACCCCGAACCAAGCCTTTACCAGGGGGAAGACCCAAGGTCAAACCCGTTGATATTCGAGTCACTAGAGGAAGCGGGGAAGCTGCAATAGCGCATTGGCGGTCCGGCTGGTGTTCAGGAAGATGCTTTAACACTACCGGCACGGATTCTCACGGTCGCCCGCCTGAGGCGGACTCCCTCAGAATGACACTTGCTGGATTCCGGCCTACGCCGGAGTGACACACCTGTTTAGAATATCGGCTTCTTGACGATGGTCTGCTCGCGGCGCTGCCCCACTGAAATATGGCTGGCCGGACAGCCGATCAGCTCTTCCAGCCTCTTGATATATTTACGGGCGTTCACCGGGAGGTCTTTAAAGAGGCGTACATCACCTGTGGGCTTTTGCCAGCCGGGTAACTCCTCGTAAATAGGACGGCACTTCGACAGCACGGCAACGCTGGCGGGAAAATCGTTGACCGTTTTACCATCCAGCTTATAGCCCGTGCAGACCTTCAGCTGCGGCAGTGTGTCGAGGATGTCCAGCCGGGTGATAGCGACCGAAGTAAAGCCGTTGACGCGGGTACTGAGACGGGCGGCGACGGCATCGAACCAGCCGCAGCTGCGGGGCCGGCCGCTGACCGTGCCGTACTCTTTACCGCGCTCACGGAGAGTCGCGGCGATCTCGTCATTGAGCTCGGTAGGCATGGGGCCGGCGCCGACGCGGGTCTGGTAGGCTTTAAAGACACCTACCACCCGAGAGAGTCGGCCGGGGGCAATGCCGGACCCCTGACAGGCCCCGGCAGCCGTGGGGGAGGAAGAA
>JBFYTX010000154.1:0-3460 GCA_041300345.1 Dehalococcoidales bacterium
CGACCTCAAGGGAAGGATCGAGCAGCTTAAAGCGGCCGATGCCGTTCTGGTTTTAACGTGCGGTATCGGGGTGCAATGCGTCGCCGCGGCCCTCAACAGGAAGGTCTACCCCGGCTGCAACACGGTCAACCGCGGCGGCATCCGCGGGGAATGGGAAGGCATCGAGCGCTGCTACGAGTGCGGCCAGTGCCTGCTCTTCCACACCGGCGGCATCTGCCCGCTTACCGCCTGCACCAAGAGCCTGATCAGCGGCGCCTGCGGCGGTGCCAACCACGGCAAGTGCGAAATTTCTCAGGACCGCGACTGCGGCTGGGAGCTGATATACGATCGACTCAAGGAGCGGGGACTGCTCGACCGGCTCGACGACCTGATGAAGCCGCTCGACCATAAGAAGATAATGATCCGCCCGGAGATGATGGCCACTCCGCGTTACGGTCTCGAGAACCCGCCTGAAGTGGCAAAGCCCGCCGAGGAGGTGAAAGTAAAATGAGCCTTCAATCGAAAATCGAATCGGGCCGGTTCGCCGTCTCCTGCGAGTTCGGGCCCGTCAAGGGCGTTGATCTCCGTGAAGTGAAAGAGAACATCGAGGTACTTAAGGGCAAAGTGGACGCCGCTAACGTCACCGACCAGCAGAGCGCCAAGATGCGGATGAGTGGGCTGGTCACCGCCGCGCTGTGCGTGCAGGGCGGCCTCGAGCCCATCTTCCAGATGACCTGCCGCGACCGCAATCGCATCGCCTTGCAGTCCGATCTCCTCGGGGCGTGGGCGATGGGCATTAAAAACGTCCTGGCTTTAACGGGCGACCTCCCTGCCCTCGGCGACCATCCCCAGGCTAAAGGCGTCTTCGACCTCGATTCCGTGACGCTCCTGATGGCGATTAAAAGTCTTAACGAGGGCTTCGACCTCGCCGGCAACGAGCTCAAGGGCAAGCCGGCCTTTTTCCCCGGGGCGGTGGTGAAAGTAGTCTCCAACACCACGGCCTCCGAGGAGCTGCAGATCGCCAAGCTAAAGAAAAAGGTCGCCGCCGGGGTAAAGTTCATCCAGACCCAGGCGGTCTACGACCCTAAAACATTCGAGAAGTTCATCAAGCGTGTGGAGAAATTAAAAGTCCCCATTATGGTGGGCATCATCCCGCTGAAAACCGCCGGCTTCGCTAAATTCATGAACGCCAACATCGCCGGCATCCATGTCCCCGACGACCTTATCCAGCGGATGGCCGCCGCGGCCAAGGAAGACCGCGAAAAGACCGGCATCCAGATCGCCGCCGACCTTATCAAGGCCATGAAGCCCATGTGCCAGGGCGTGCACATCATGGCGATGGAGTGGGAAAAGAAGGTGCCGGAGATCATGGCGCTGGCTGGACTTTAGAACTTGTAGAGTTAAAACACCTCGGGTTTCTAAGAGGGGCGCAAGCCCCTCTTTCCTTTTCATCCCCCTCTCCAAACAACATATCGGTGGTTTAGTCCGACGATACTGTGTGGAGAGGAGATCAGGGGGTGAGGTTTAAAAGAAATAAAGCCCACGGCCTCTAGTAATTTACTTATCAGCCCCCGGGTGGACAGGCTTCTGACTTTACCAGGCCTGTCCTCTCGATGTCCGCGCTCTTACATTCCGGGCAGGTACGGTTCTTCTCTTCAGAAGGGCCCTTCGGCGACGGCATGGTGAATTCAGCCCGACATTGCCGGCAGACATACCGCCAGTCCGGCGGTCCGCTATAGCCGACAGGTCAGGTATTACCTTCGGTTTTCGAGCTTTTTTTGTTCATTGTGCTTGTCTATGCCATTATATCATTATCCATCAATAAATTGCCTTTGCTCTTTACTTCACGGTATATTGGATCATAGATCCATGAAGACTAGCGACTTCGACTATCATCTGCCCACTGAGCTTATCGCCCAGACGCCCATCGAGCCGAGAGACCATTCTAGGCTCCTCGTGCTCAACCGGGCCAAGGGAACCATCGAGCACCGCCGTTTCTATGACATCACCGAATACCTGCGCGCTGGCGACGTCATGGTCTTTAACGATAGCCGCGTTATCCCCGCCCGTCTCAAGGGAACCAGGGCCGGGAGCGGCGGTAAGGTTGAGATACTATTGCTGCGCCGCCGGGCGCCTGGCACTTGGGAATCCTTGGTCAAGCCCGCCCGCCGCCTCCAGCCGGGCGCCGTCGTCGATATCAACCCCGCCGTAAAGGCGGAGATTATCGAGGCCGGGGACAAAGGGGTAAGGGTGGTGTCCTTTTCCGATGAGTCCGCCCTGGTCAAAGCCGGCGAGGTCCCCCTCCCGCCCTATATCCGCAAGCCGCTGGCCGAGCCGGAGCGGTACCAGACGGTCTATGCCCGCCTGAACGGCAGCGTAGCCGCCCCTACGGCCGGCCTGCACTTTACCTCTGCCCTGCTCGACAATATCCGCCAAAAAGGCGTTACCTGCCTCTTTACCACCCTGCACGTGGGTCTGGACACCTTCCGGCCCGTCACCGAGAACGACCCGCGCGACCACGTTATCTATCGGGAATATGGAGTGGTAGACAGGGAGGTGGCTGATGAATTGAACCGCGCGCGGCGGGAGGGGCGGCGGATCATCTGCACCGGCACCACCACCGTCCGGCTCATCGAGCAGGCGGCGCTCGCTTCCAACACTCAAGAGCTTAAGCCCTTCGAAGGCTGGGTCGACCTTTTTATCCTGCCGGGTCACCGCTTCCGGATGGTCGATGCCATGGTCACCAACTTTCATTTACCCCGCTCCACCCTGCTGATGATGGTCACGGCTTTCGGGGGCAGGGGGCTGATTGCTGAAGCCTACCGCGAAGCGATAGAGAAAAGATACCGTTTCTACAGCTTCGGCGACGCGATGTTAGTGTTATGACACGAAAATAGCTTTTCTTTGTCCTCCAGGCCAGCCAAATTCACTACGCAGGTTACTCCTATATGGTCTAATTTTTCAGATGGGAAACCAAGGGTCTCGATTACTTTTTATGCCTGGCGGTCGGACCTGTCCACTTATACTCTCCTAATTCTTCTATCTTGTGCCATCATACGTATTGCCACTGGTATACCAAAATTAGCGCCTGATCTTCGCTGGAAAACTGCTGATGCCATTGGATAAACTGTACCCGTTCAGAAGCCGGCATACTTGGTTGGGTGATGTTCACCTTCTGTTCCAGATTTACGGATGCGTTCGAGATGAGATTAGAGCCAAGGTGGATAAGGTCTCTAGCCGCTAACAGGGGACTGAACGCAAGTCCTGCAAGTGGATTACTGGTTGCCGAAATGAAACCCGCCCAGATAGCATCATTAATTGTGTCGACAGGAACGGGGCTGCTACATCACTTGCAAGTCGCTCGAGATCTTGTAGGTCGGCTTGTGCTTGGGTCGTGGCTTGCTGTGTAGCAGGTCCATAAGATTTTATAGTCTTACTATGCCACGCTCTATGCTCATCCCGCCACTCAACGACGAGGCTG
>JBFYTX010000078.1:0-5488 GCA_041300345.1 Dehalococcoidales bacterium
TCTGTCCGCGAGGCGTCCTCGGCGTTGACACCGATGGTCTCCGCTCCGCAGGCTCGGGCGGCGTCCACAGCCCCGGTCATTTCCCGGATGACGTCGTCACGGGTCTTGCGACCCTGGAATTTTCCGTTGATCATCTGGTCGGACGTAGAAATGGAGAGGTTGAGATGCCTGATCTCCGGCACATTGCGGAAAGTCGCCTCAACGTCTTCCGGAATGGCCCTAATCCACCCGCTTAAACGGATGGGCTTGAGCGCTCCCATCTCGGCCAGTTCCAGGTTGGCTTTAAGATAATAAATTTCGTGGCGGGTGGTGGGGAAGCCGAACTCGCTCTGGAAGATCCCCATTTCATTGAGGTAGAGGTTGATCATAGTCTTTTCCAGCTTGGAAAGACCGAGCTTGGCCGTCTGCACCCCGTCCCGGTTGGTCACATCGATCAGATAAATCTTGTTGGGCATTGCCGCCGCCTCCCGCTATACCTGTATATTAACATAAGAGCGCGGGGGCGGGCAACGGACAGGGGTGAAGCGACAGGACTGATTTTGTGTACTTTTGACTGCAAAGTTAAAACCTCACCCCTGCCCTTCTCCAGCTTGATGCATTTTTCAAAATCAGGTCATCTTTTAGCTGGAGAGGGGAGTATCAAGAATCAACTATAAGCAAACAGTACAGATATTTTTACGTTTGACATGCCAGCGGTGATATGTAAACATATATCGTCACAATTACGCCGAAGGAGCGCTTCTTGTCTCAGCCTTCTCCGAACGCAGCGGGGACGGAAACCCGCCGCAACATCTGGGGACTCCATCCCAACGTATTCTTCCTCGGGCTGGTCAGCCTGCTGACCGATGTCTCCTCGGAGCTGGTGTTTACCCTCATTCCGCTGTTCATCACCAATGTCCTGGGGGCCGGCGCGCTGGTGGTGGGTTTCGTCGGCGGGGTGTCGGAAAGCTTCGACGCGGTTTTCCGCATTTTCTCCGGCCGGATCAGCGACCGTTTCCAGCGGCGCAAGATACTGGCCGTGCTCGGCTACGGTTTCTCGATGCTGGTCAAACCGTTCATGCTGCTGGCCTCGGCGTGGGGCGGGGTGCTAGCGGTGCGCTTCGCCGACCGCGTCGGCAAGGGAGTCAGGAGCTCACCCCGCGATGCCCTGATCGCCGATTCGGTAAGCGCGGACAAGCGGGGCAAGAGCTTCGGCATCCACCGCGCCATGGACACCGCGGGGGCGTTCCTCGGGCTGACTATCGCCGTGGTCATCATTTACGCCCTGCAGGGCGGCGCCCTGGACCTTACCAATAACACGTACCGGTGGCTGGTCATTGCGGGCATAGTGCCGGCAGTGCTGGCGGTGATCATCCTGCTGGTTTTTGTCCAGGAGAAAAAACGCGCTTCACGGGCCGCGGCGGAGGGCGGCGATATACGGCAAACGGCAGCGGTGACGCCTTTCAGCTCGAGGTTCAAGCTGTTCCTGCTGGTCATGGGCGTTTTCACCCTCGGCAACTCATCGGACTTTTTCATCGTTCTACGCGCCCAGGACCTGGAGGTGAACGTCCTCAACATCACCCTGATGCTGGTCGTTTTCAACCTCACCTACGCGCTCGTCTCGACACCTTCGGGGATACTTTCCGACAGGATAGGGCGACGGCGCGTCATCGTCATCGGCTGGACAGTCTACGCCGCGGTCTACCTCGGCTTCGCCCTTTCATCGACGGTCTGGCATATCTGGCTGCTTTTTGCCGCCTACGGTATTTATTACGGGGTCGTGGAGGGGGCAGCCAAGGCCTTCGTGGCCGACCTGGTACCGGCGGAGAGACGCGGCACGGCCTACGGATATTTTCAAGGGGTGGTAGGGCTAATGCTTTTACCCGCCAGCGTGCTGGCCGGCTGGCTCTGGGACGCGGTCAATCCGGCCGCCTCGTTCTACTTCGGGGCCGGGCTGGCTTTCCTGGCGATGCTGGGGCTGTTCCTGCTGGTCAAAGAAAAGTAGAGTTATTAGCCCGTCCCCTTTATCCCCTTGCAGATTCTCCGTCTTCAGTATCTATCAAAAAGTGGCTGCTCGGGTCTACATATTTTAAAGAATTAATGAGGCAGTAACTATACTGTTAAAGCTCTGTGGGTTGGCGGGATTTGGCACTATGGTATCCGCGCTGATAAACCTCCCAATTAACGGGTCATAATACCTTGCTCCATAATAATACAGTCCTGTTGAATCAAGCCTTTGGCCGGTAAAGAGCTTATCCGTGGAGTAGTCTTCTATTTCCTGCGGGGTATTCCGGGTTTCTCCAAACGGTAGATACTTAATATTGGGACCTATTAACGTGCCGGAGATATCCGTCATTAAAGCTGTGCTGGTAAGGTGGTCTTGATGGATGTAGCTCAATGTTCCGTTCTCGCTCTGGGCTATCAGCTTCCCGCCAAGGTAATAATAGCTGATGGTACTGTTGGCGGTTACGTTCTTTTCGTAGTATTGATTCACGTAGATGATGACCTCGCCAACCCCGGTTTTCTTCAACCGGTTGCCGTTCCCGTCATAAACGAATTCACTGGTAGTTATACCGCTTTCCGTTACGGATGTCAACCGGTTTTCCGCGTCCCAGGCATATAGCTGATCGCCGTGCCAGACCATGTTACCACCATTAGCATCATAGGCATAGACGGCGTCTCCGATAGAACTGACGGTATGAGGCTGAATGTTATTAAGCCGTAGCTGGTGCCGTTCCAAATATCTATATTACCGGTAGTCGTATAGGTAATGTTATCTGTGTAGCCGTTGCCCATCGCAATATGAAGCCTGTCTAGGCTTCGCCCATTCTTCGTTTGACACACAAATGTTCTAATGGTAGATTAAAAACGATGAACATCGGCGTCGCCAAGGTCAGCCTGCGCATCCCGGAAAACATGGACCTCAAGGGGAAAAGGCAGGTGGTCAAGTCCATCATCGGGCGCGTCAAAGGCAAGTTCGACGTAGCCGTGGCCGAGGTGGACGATAACGACGCCTGGCAGCTAGCGACGATCGGCATCTGCGCCATCAGCAATAACAAACGGCACAGCAACGAAGTCATTTCGAAGGTGGTCAACTTCATCAACGGCGGGCACTTCGACGCGGAAATACTCGATTACTCGATAGAAATGATCGAGGTCTAAGCTGCAATGGAAATCCAGGCCTTCCTCAACCATATCCGCTCGAAGACCGGCTACGAAGACCAGATCGCGCACATCGAGCATATTGCCCCGCGGCGTCCAGTGTACGGGAGGCTCGACGAATCGCTGGCGCCCGCTCTCCAGGACGCGCTCGACACCCACGGCTTTTCGCGCCTCTACGCCCACCAGGCGCAGGCAGTCAACCACGTCCGCGCCGGAAAAAACGTCATGGTATCGACCTTCAGCGCCAGCGGCAAGACGCTGGTCTATCAAATCGCGGTCATGCAGTCGATAATCACAGACCCCTCGACACGAGCGATATTTTTATTCCCCACAAAGGCCCTGGCGCAGGACCAGCTCCACAAACTCCACCAGCTTTTTTCGCCCGGCCTTTTGGCCCGGGAATCCATCGCCACCTTCGACGGGGACACGCCGCGCTCCGAGCGGGCGGACGTCAGACGGTACGGGCGCATCATCCTGACCAACCCGGACATGCTGCACGTAGGCATCATGCCCCAGCACCAGTCGTGGGCGATGCTCTTCAAGCACCTGAAATACGTCGTGGTGGACGAGGCGCATATCTATAGGGGAGTATTCGGGTCGCACGTGGCCTGCGTGCTGCGACGGCTGCGGCGGCTCTGCCAGCTTTACGGCTCAAACCCGCAGTTCATACTGTGCTCGGCGACGGTCGCCAACCCGGGCGAACACGCCCAAAGCCTGACAGGACTCCCCTGCGAGGTGGTCGATAAAGACGGCTCGCCGCGGGGATGGAAGGACTTCGTTTTCTGGAACCCGCCGCTCATCGACGAGAAAAAGACCGCCCGGCGCAGCGCGCACTGGGAGTCCACCAATATCTTTACCGAGCTCGTCCTGCAGGGTACCCGCACCCTGACCTTTACCCGCACCCGCCGTCTGACCGAGCTGATCTACATTTACACCAGGGACCGCCTGCGCGAAGAAAGCTACGAGCTTTCGCGGCTGGTCATGCCCTACCGCGGCGGCTACATGCCGGAGGACCGGCGGAAGATCGAGAAGGGGCTTTTCGGGGGGGAGTTGCTGGGGGTGGTAGCCACCAACGCCCTGGAGCTGGGCATAGATAGCGGCGGGCTGGAGGCGACGATACTGGACGGATATCCGGGGAGCATTTCTTCCACCTGGCAGCAGGCCGGCCGGAGCGGCCGGGGACAGGGTGAATCTTTGAGTTTCCTGGTGGCCTGGGACAACCCGCTCGACCAGTATTTCATGCGGCACCCAGCCGACTTTTTCCGGCGCGGCTTCGAGCACGTGCTGGTGAACCCGGGCAACCCGTATATCCTTAAAGCCCACCTGCTCTGCGCCGCCTGGGAACGACCGCTGGAGGACAGCGACGGGGGGCTCTTCGGGGAGGACTATAGCTCGCAGCGGGACGACCTGGCTAAAGAGGGACAGCTGCGGGAGCGGCGCAAAAAGTGGTACCTCGCGCCGTCCATAGCCTACCCGGCCCAGAAGATAAATATCAGGTCGTCGTCAGGGCAGGACTACGCGGTGGTCGATGTGTCCACGGGGTCGCTGATGGAGACGGTGGAAAGCTCGGTCGCCTTTTTCCAGGTGCACCCGGGGGCGATCTATCTCCACCAGGGCGACTCCTTCCTGATCACCAAGCTGGATTTGACCAACCACGTGGCCTACGCCGACCCCACCCGCGCAAACTACTACACGGAGACCAAAGAAATCCACGACCTCCACGTGCTGAACGTCAGGGCCACTAAAGAGGTCGGCCCGGTAAGCGTCAGCATCGGCGAGGTCGAGGTCACCATAGACGTGGTCGGATTTAAGAAATACCGCCAGTTCTCCGAGGAAGTCATCGGGGAGGAGCCGCTGGACCTGCCCACCATCCGGTTCAACACGGTCGCGCTGTGGTTCGGCATCCCGTCTAAAGCGGTCGGCCGAATCGCAGACAAGGGAAGGGATTTCGCCGGCGGGCTGCACGCCACCGAACACGCGGCCATCGGCATACTGCCGCTGTTCGCGCTATGCGACCGGAACGACATCGGCGGCATTTCCACACCCCTGCACCCGGACACAGGCAGGGCGCAGGTCTTCATCTACGACGCCTACCCGGGCGGTATCGGCATCGCCGAGAAGGGCTACGAAATGATCGAAGAGCTATGGCAGGCAACGCTGCGGGTCATCGCCGAGTGCCCCTGCGAGGACGGTTGCCCGAGCTGCGTGCAGAGTCCCAAGTGCGGCAACAACAACAAGCCCATGGACAAGCGGGCGGCGCGGTGGATACTGGAGGAGATACAGAGCGGGTAGAAATTCACCTATTGCGGCAAAAACAGCTCCGGCTCTTTACGGACGGCGTTCAGCC
>JBFYTX010000167.1:0-4990 GCA_041300345.1 Dehalococcoidales bacterium
AAGCCTATCTCCGAGGACAACTGGGCGAGGCTGACCGAGATCATCAGGCCGCACGTCGAGGCGGAAAACGCTATCGGCGACCTGGGGCAACTAACGACGTTCGAGATATTCACGGCGATGGCCTTTTTACACTTCCAGAGGGTCAAGACGGACTGGCAGGTGCTGGAAGTCGGATTGGGCGGGCGACTAGACGCGACGAACGTCATAAAGCCGGAGGTCTGCGTGATAACGTCAATCAGCTACGACCACATGGACGTGCTGGGGGACACGCTGGCAAAGATAGCCGGGGAGAAGGCGGGCATCATCAAGAGCGGGTCGGACACGGTCAGTGCGCCGCAGTTCCCCGAGGCGATGGCGGTCATCGAGAGGGTCTGTAAAGAGAAGAAAGTCCGCCTGATAAAGGTGGGGGAGGACGTCAGGTGGGAGATGGGGGAGTTCGACGCCGAAGGGCAGAAATTCCATGTAGAAGGGCTAAAAGGCCAATACGACCTATGGATTCCCCTGCTCGGGGAGCACCAACTCGAGAACGCAGCGAACGCGGTGGCGGCTGTCGAGCTACTGGTCGAACGGGGCGCTCGAATCAGTCCGGAGGCAATCGCCGCGGGGGTGAGGTCGGTCGACTGGCCGGGTCGATTACAGGTGCTGGGGAGGGAGCCGTGGGTCGTCGTCGACGGAGCGCATAACGCCTACTCGATCAAGCGGCTCGGGGAAGCTTTAGAGCAATATTTCCGACCGGAAAAGGTGACGCTGATACTCGGGTACGGGAACGACAAGGACGTGGCGGGCATGACGGCGGAAGCGGCCGGGATAACGGGGGACATCATCCTGGTGGCGTCAAAGCACCCCAAGGCGGTCAAGCCGGAGGCGCTGCGGGCGGAGTTCCAGAAGCACGGAATAACGCCGCGGGTGGTGGACAGCGTGAAGGAGGCGGTGCGGCTGGCGCTGGAGGGGGCGGGGGCTAACGACCTGGTATGCGCGGCGGGGAGCATCTTCGTGATAGCGGAAGTGATGGAGTACTTCGGGTAAGGGGAAGTAATTAGTAGTTAGTAATTAGTAGTTAGGAATTAGTAATTAGTAGATAAGGGGAAATTCGTTATTCGTTTTTTCGTTTTTTATTTTTCAGTTTAAAGCTAAACAGACAATATCCGTAGCTGTTATTCGTTTCTGACAATATGTCAAGTTAACTTCAGGCTATTGTATAGCCGTGGTTAATTCTTGTGTTATGCTCCGCACTAAACTATCGTTAAAATTTCCGGGGAATTTTAGTTCATCAATGCGTTTGGCAGCTTTGGCTATATTTATCAAGTCGATATTATTGATGACGTAATATGACGGCAGGTTAAATCTTTTAGCATACTTATCCCGGATATCAAATACTCTTTTAAAGCTCTTCTTTTCACTTTGAGATAGACCATGGTATCCCTTAATCCGCCGGTATCTATCGGTGAGGTCTTTAACATAGTTCTTGTTCTGAACACGCAGGTTTTTCAGTATGAACATATCCAGCAATTTGTTGGTGTAAAGTTTCTGATAAAGAGAATCTTTCAGCCTGAACAAATAAATAACATCGTTGACGGCATACTCGATGGCCTCTTTATCAATGGGACGTTTCATCCAGTTGTACCGCTGGAACTTTAGTTTCTTAGTCAGGGTGATTCCCAGCTCGGCGGATATTACCGAATGCAGGTCTTGTTTGTCGTAATTGAGAAGCTCTATGGCGGGTCTTAAATCGAGCACGGATTTCATATCGATATTATATGTATTTTTTAACAGCGATGAGTCACTGGCGGCGTCATACATTATTTTCAGGATATTCCTGCTTTCGAACAGGGCTTTAAGACTGATATTGTCCATTTCTAACGGGTCGACTAATATCCTGGCAGTTCCATCGAAAATCTGTATCAGGCATAATTTCTCGCCATAAGAATGCCGGTTCATTTCCGCTTCTATGTCAAAAGCAATGACATGACATTTATTATCTTCGAGGCGCTGCAGATAAGATATTAGATCTTCCCGGCGGGTGATATAAATATAACCGGGATCTTCAAGGCCTTTCATAAAACTGTCCGCTTCCCCTCAATCACTATATCCACACCGCTTCTATAGACCCGCGTAAAGGGCAGCTCTAAAGCCTGGCTTAAATCGGCGATATTAAAGTCGGTGAGGGCGGCGGTGCCGGAGCCCGTGAGCTTAGGGGCGATGATCACCACCAGCTTGTCGGCCAGGCTAAGCCGCAGGAAAGAGGTAATCACCTCGGCGCCGCCTTCGACGAGTAAAGAGGAAATCTGGCGCCGGGCCAGCGTTTTCAATAAAGCCTGGAGGTCGACGCGGGAGGCGGAGTCGGGCGGGATAGTCAAGACCTCGATGCCCATCTTTTCTAAAGCGGCCAGTTTTTCTTGAGGGGCGACGGAGGTAGAGGCAACTAAAGTTGTAGCGGCGGACTGATCAGACAGCACCTTGGAGTCGAGGGGAATACGCAATCTAGAGTCCAGGACAACGCGCAGAGGGTTCCGGCCATTAACGAGTCGGGTGGTAAGCTCGGGGTTGTCCTTGATCACGGTGCCAACGCCCACCAGGATAGCGTCGTGGGTGGCGCGGAGTTTATGCGCCAGCTTTAAAGACTCCGGGGAGCTGATCCAGCGGGAGCCGCCCGGCGCGGCGGCGGCGATCTTGCCGTCTAAAGTCTGCGCCCACTTCACGGTAACGTAAGGCAGGCCGTTGGTGACCCACTTAAGATAAGGTTCGTTTAAAGCACGGCAGCCGGCCTCCAGAACGCCTACGACGGTATCGATGCCGTGCTGATTAAGAAGCTCGATGCTCTTGCCGCGCATCTCGGGAAAGGGGTCGAGCATACCGACGACCACTCTAGCGAGCTTGCTCCTGATGATAGCGTCCGTGCAGGGAGGCGTCTTGCCCCAGTGGCGGCAGGGCTCTAAAGTAACGTAGAGGGCCGAGCCAGCCACATCTTCTTTAGCGCGCTTCAGGGCGTCCGCTTCAGCGTGGTCGCCGCCGAAGCGCCGGTGATACCCCCGGGCGATAACGCGGTCATCCTTAACGATCACGGCGCCCACCATGGGGTTAGGGCTGACCTGCCCGAGGCCGCGGCGGGCAAGCCGTAAAGCCTGGAGCATGAATTGTTCGTCTAAAGATAACGGGGACTTCATCGTGAGGTTATTATAGCTTAAAGCGGGGCGGTTTTACAGAGGGGAGTATTATACCTCACCCCTTGCCCCTCTCGCCACGCACTCCCGTCTTGAGATGAGGGGCTGGCGCCAGCTGACTCTCGATATTTCGGGAGTCTAAGAGGAAGTGAGTATCTGGATTCCCGATCAGGTCGGGAATGACGAGCGGATGAGATTGCCGCGCCTCCACCTGAGGTGGATGGCTCGCAATGACAGAGGGGGGAAGGAAGAGAGAATTGAGGGGGCGAGGCCATGAACAGTTGCGTATAAGTAGACCTATGCGCTAGAATAAAAAGCTGGAATCGCATCAAAGCGGGCCGTTAGCTCAGTCTGGTAGAGCAGTGGACTTTTAATCCATTGGTCGAAGGTTCGAATCCTTCACGGCCTACCAACCATTACAGCGCTAAATTGCCACAACTTTGTTACATTTTTTGACTCTATTTTATAACTATTAGATTACCGCGCCGGTAAAATCACATCGTTGAATCTGCGACAATAAGAGACACGGAGGCGGAAAATGAAAGTTAAAGTAGACAGGGACATGTGCACCGGGATAGGCAACTGCGTGGTGGTGGCCGCGACCGTCTTCAAACTCGATGAACAGAACAAGGCCGTCGTCCTCGATCCGGCCAGCGTTACTAAAGACAAGCTGGTAGAGGCGGCCGAAAGCTGCCCCATGGAAGCTATCACCGTGATAGACGATAACGGGGAACAGCTATACCCGTATAGATAGACAGCCGGGACAGCTAAGGCTCAACCGGGGTTACCAGAGCCAGAATGATGTAAATCCAGAACCCTAAAGTGCCGACGAACAAAGACGCCACAGCGATGACGCGGACGAGGGTAGGATCGACATCAAAATACTTAGCCAGGCCGCCGCATACCCCCCAGATCTTTCTATCGGTCCGACTGCGATAAAACTTCTTAGCCATACAACTTCCTCCATCGCCGTTTTTATCCACCCAGGCACCAACAGAGAATTATATACCCGCTTGTTAGTAAAGACAAGAAGACTCCGGAGTTTTTCGTCTAAATTGGGTACTGTTTGCATTTTAGTTGCTAAGTGAAAACCTCACCCCTGCCCCTCTCCAGATTGGTGCATTGAATAATCCCAAAATTTTCTCGGCTGGAGAGGGGAGCAAAAGAGAGAGGGGGCTTTGCCCCTCTCAAATTCTCTCCCCCTTTCAAACAAGGAGTATTTCGAGCATAAACAATAAAACTGTTTGAGAGGGGGAATAGAGGGGGTGAGTTTCAAGGGGGAGAGTACGGAAATTCAATCGTAAACAAACGGAATCCATTTTCATTTCCCGCCGATTTCTGCTACATTATCATCGAGAATTCCAAGCGCCAAGGAGAACAGTGATGACCGTAAGAAAGCTCGACCGGGAAAAGTGCACCGGCTGCGGGGCGTGCGTGGCGTGCTGCCCCATGGACGTCCTGCGACTCGATAAAGAAAGCGGGAAAGCCTATGTAGCGTACCCTAAAGATTGCGTGGCCTGCTGGGGCTGCGAGTCCTTCTGCCCCGTCAACGCCATCGACGTATCACCGGAGAGAGGGAGAGGCGAGCTGGTATCGCCGTACTAGGAGAACAAGATGAAAGACATTAACGAACTCGGAACGGTGCTCACCACGGATGTGCTGGTACTAGGGGCAGGCGGGGCGGGCATGTGCGCCGCCCTCAAGGCTAAAGAAAGCGGGGCCGATGTGCTGGTGCTGGACAAGTGCGGTACCGGCTACTGCGGGCAGGTACCGATAGGCGGGGGCATCCTGGCTTACGTCCATCCTGAGAACGTCGACGAATGGGCGGA
>JBFYTX010000176.1:0-4732 GCA_041300345.1 Dehalococcoidales bacterium
CGACATCTCCAACACGGGAGCGACGGTATTCATGGAGCCGGCGGTCACCGTGGGGCTGGGCAACGCCATGCGGGAGCTCATCATCGAGGAGAGGCGGGAGATAGAGAGGATCTTGCAGTCGTTGAGCGTGGAAGTAGGCGCGAACAGCGACGAAATTACGAGATATATTGAGCTGTCGGCCGATCTCGACCTGGTGCTGGCTAAGGCAAGATATTCCAAGAGAATGAGGGCGGTCGAGCCGGAGATCATCGGGCCGGATGATAATAACCAGTCCTTAAAGCTGGTCGAGGCAAGGCACCCGCTCCTCGGGGAAAAAGCGGTGCCCTTTTCACTGGAAATCGGGCGCGCATTCTCAATACTGGTTATCACCGGGCCCAACACCGGCGGTAAGACGGTGACGCTAAAGACGCTGGGGCTGCTCAACCTGATGGCGCAGTCGGGCATGCCCATCCCCGCCTCCGGCGAAAGCCGGATACCGATCTTCGAGGGCATCTTCGCCGACATCGGCGACGAGCAGAGCATCGAGCAGACGCTGTCCAGCTTCTCCTGGCACATGGGCAACGTCGTCCGCATCATTAAAGGGGCCACCGGGAAAAGCCTGGTGCTCCTCGACGAGCTGGGGACGAGCACCGACCCCGCCGAAGGCTCGGCGCTGGCGCGGGCGATACTCAGGTATTTCCTCATCAGGGGGGCGCTGGGGGTGGCGACCACGCATTACAGCGACCTCAAGGCATTCGCCTACGCGACCGACGGGATGGAAAACGCCTCGCTGGAGTTCGACCCGGTGACGCTGACGCCGACGTATCGATTGACGGTGGGGCTGCCGGGGGGCAGCAACGCCATGTCCACCGCGGCGCGGCTGGGTATACCGGAGGAAATCATCAACGACGCCACAAGCATGCTGTCCGGGACAAGCCGGGAACTGGAGAACCTGCTGGCGAACCTGATGGCCGAGAAACAGAAAGCAGAGTCGTTACAACTAGACCTAAAGTCCGAGAAAGACGAATATGCCAAACGCAACACCGAGCTGAACAAAGAACTCCAGCGGGTAAAGACGGAAGAGCGCCAGGCGATACGGGAAGCCCGGGACACCATAGTACGAGAGACGGCGGAGCTGCACCGGGAGATACGGCAGGCGGCCGCGGAGCTGCGGAAACAAAAAAATCGGGAGGGCATCGAGCAGGCCAAACGCACCGTGGCTGGGGTACGGAAGCAGCTGGAAAGCGAGGCCTGGCAGCCACGAGCGGGAGAAGCAGCGGAGCAGGTCGACGCGGACATTAAAGCCGGGGACACGGTACGGGTCAAAGAGGTCGGCCTGACGGCCACGGTGCTGTCAACCTCGGGAGATTCAAGAGAAATCGTAGTGCAGGCGGGCCGGAGCAAGATGACGCTCGGCCTCGACAGCGTGGAAAAGATAAAGCCCATAGAAATAAACCTGCCTCCAGCGGGTACTCAACCCGCCATGCGGCGGCCGCCGCTGGAGCTGGACCTGCGCGGCAGGCGCGCCGACGAGGTCGAGCCAGCCCTGGATATTTATTTAGATGACGCCGCACAGTCGAACCTCTCCGAGGTCCGCATCATCCACGGCATCGCCACGGGGACGGTGAGGAGTATCGTGCGGGAGTTCCTGGCGCGGCACCCGCTGGTAAAGTCGTTCCGGAGCGGCGAACGCGGCGAGGGCGGCGACGGGGCGACGGTGGTCAGATTATAGACGGGAGGGACTTATCATGCTGATAGCGCGAAAACGTTTGCTTAACCGGGCGAAAACGCTGGACTATCTCGAGGAGCTGGCCAATATAACCGGCGGGAAAGCCGCCAAGTTCTGCCTGCCTCCCAACCTATCCCCTGACGAGACCCAGGGCGTCTGCAAGATAGGTGACATCCCCGAGGAGATACACGCGCATTTCATCAAAGTGGCGGCCGGGTCAGGGACGGGGTGCTATGTCCTCTGGAGCGCGGGACAAAAATGCCTGGTCGTACCATCTTTCCCGATGGCCGAAACCCAGGTCATACAATCGCTGGACCTGGCGCAGATACGCTCGCAGCTGGAAAAAGAACTGGTAATCGCGCTGGTACTGATAAGGCTGGGGTCATACGCCATCGGGGTGTCCAAGGGGGAAACGCTGCTAACGAGCAAGGTAGGCACCGGGCTGGTCCACGGGCGGCACCGCCAGGGAGGGTCGTCGGCGCACAGATTCGAGCGGCACCGGGACAAGCAGATAGAGTATTTCATGACGCGCGTCTGCCAGCACGCCAGAGAACAGATAGAACCATACGAAAGGTCGCTGGACTACATCGTCTACGGCGGCGCGAAGACGACGATACTCACGCTGCAAAAACAATGCCCGCTGCTGGGCAGACTAAAGACGCCGGAGCTGCCGCCGCTGCTGGACATCCCCGAGCCGCGGCAGGCGGTGCTGGAAAAAGCGGTAAGCAGGGTATGGTCGAGCACCGTGTACGAATGGCGGGAAGAGTAAAGGCGTCTGCCCTGTGTGAGTCGATAACCGGTGTAGTTTACTTAATGGCATTATTTTATACTCACCCCCTATCTTTCTTTAGGGACCTCACCCCCTCGTTCCCCCTCTCCTGCGGACAGGAGAGGGGGAGGGAATTTTGAGAGGGGCTGGCGCCCCTCTCGCTATGCACTCCTATTTGATACGAATTCTTCGTTGCACTCAGAATGATAGTTGCAGGGAGTGTAAACTCCTCGCAATGACAACACTGCAGCGAACCATCTAAAACGCCCATTTATCGTTATAGCTTAATAGCAGGTATTTATATTATCATAGAACGAAGGGATTTATGGAACAGGCAAGTATTAAAAAGACCGTCATTATCTTCGGGGCGATCCATGCCGTTATCTTCCTCGGCGTGCTGGCGACGGTAGCCCATTTCCTGTATCCCGGCACCGGCGGACTGGAAAACTTCCTCGCCCAACTAATATTACCCCCCGATTGGCAGATACCCTACCATGATTTTGCCAGCGAATACCCGCCGCTGGCGCTACTGAGCTTCGTGCTGCCAGGGCTGGTCACCAGCAGTACGGTGGTTTACAGCTGGTTATTTGCCGCCGAGATGATGATCTTCGACCTGCTAGCCCTGGCGATGATCGCCGACCTGGCCTCCAGGCTAAAGATGTCCGTCAAGAACACGCTGACGGTATATACCCTGCTTATCGTGGCGACGGGGCCGATACTGGTGGCCCGCTACGACGTCCTGCCGGCGGTGCTGGTGCTGGCGGCGCTCTGGGCTTTCGTCAGGGGCAAGAACAAGCTGGCCTGGGCGGCGGCTGCGCTGGGCTTCGCGGCCAAGCTATATCCCATTATCATTCTCCCCATTTTCGTCGTTTACCAGCTGAAAAACCGGCAGTACGGCCGGATGATAACGGGAGGGGCGGTCTTCGCGGCGGTGACGCTGATAACCATCGTGCCGTGGATAATCATCGACGCGGGCGGCTACTGGCACTCGTGGACGTACCACCTGGAGCGAGGGCTGCACTCCGAGAGCACCTACGGCACGGCGCTACTGACGGGGCAGTCAATGGGACTGACTACCGTGCAAGGGGTATTTACCTTCGGATCATGGAACCTGAGCTCGCCGCTGGCGGACAGCCTGGCCAAGATGTCGTTCTATATTTCAGGCGCAATCTTGCTGGTGGTCTACGGACTTTACCTGTGGCGTCTCCAGAAGGAGCCCGAACGGATACTGAAAGCCGCGCTATCCGAACCGTCTACGGCGCAACTTTTAAAATACGCGACGATAGTCGTCGCCGTGTTCCTGCTGACGAATAAAGTCTTCTCGGCGCAGTACCTGGCGTGGCTCTGTCCTCTAATACCCCTGGCGGCCGACAGGCGCTATTTCGCGCCGATAGCTTTTATCATCGCCGGGGTAATTACTCAGTACATCTACCCGTATAACTACATACCGTTCGAGCTGGGCGAAGCGCTACCGGTGCTGGTGCTGCTGTTCCGGAACGTCCTGCTGATATTGATGACGGTGCTGATAGCGGCGGCCGGACGCCCTCCCGACGGCCTTTACCAGACGAACGGCACCAGGGCTTTACGTTCGGGGGGATAATCGGGGAAGGTGCGGCGGTACCAGGTATGATGGGCTTTCGCCCGCGGCACCAGGTTGGCGGCCGTCCAGAAGGCGAAGGCCAGCCCGGGCAGGGACCAGGTCGCCAGCGCCCAGCCCAGCCAGATAACGATCTCACCCAGGTAGTTGGGGCTGGAAACGCGGCGGTAAAGCAGGCTGTAGGATATTTTGTAGCCCGACTCGCCCGGCCGGCGGAGGCCGCGGAGGACCAGATCGGCCTGGCGGTTGATGATAAAACCGATGACGAAGAGGGTCGACCCGATGATGAAACGGGGGTCGGCCAGCCAGCTATTATCATAGCCCCCGGAGAGAGTGAAGAGCCAGCGGCCGTTGAGATAGCCGTTCATGAGGTTGAAGAGAAACCCGAAACTCATGATGGCCAGAGGCATACGCTTGGCCGCGCCGCGCAGTGCGAAGGGGTAAATGAAAGCACGGTGAAGGTAATGGGCCTCCCAGAGAACGAGAAAGGCAACGGAAACCGCGTTCCTGGCATCGCCGAGAATAAAGCATAAAGCGAAGACCAGCGGCGAAGGGGCTTCCATGAGCACCCAGGCCAGCCGGTTATCGATAGTCAGGCCCCAGCCCTGCCGGATATGGCGGCCGTACGGGGCGGCCACTAAGAAAAGCAGCACGAACA
>JBFYTX010000080.1:0-5441 GCA_041300345.1 Dehalococcoidales bacterium
GATACCGCTTCTTTTAAACGCTTATCGGCTTCTGGCAAAGACCGTCCGAACGTAGCCGTGCCCAGCTCTTCACAATAGGCCGTCCAGCGCCGTTTCTCCCTTTGAAACTTCAGAGTCAGTATAATGTATCCTGATGTCACGGTTTTACCTCTAACTAGAATTGTATCATATCAGGTCAACTACTTGTAGCCAGCCTACTGTCCCAGACTCTTTACCGTTGCCAGGTCGCTGATGTTCCGTGTGGTCACGTCCTTGTTGATGCGCCGGATGAGCCCGGTCAGCACCTTGCCCGGCCCTATCTCGATGAACGTGTCAACACCCTGTCCGACCATGTACTCGATGCCCCGCTGCCATTGTACCGGGTTGGTCAGCTGGTTGATGAGTTCCTCTTTCACGGCCTCGGCTTTAGTCAGCGGTAACGCTGTCATGTTGGCGACGACGGGTATGGCGGGGTCTTTAAACGGCGTCGACCTGATAATACTGGACATCGGCTCTACCATTGACCTCATCAGCGGCGAGTGGAAAGCCCCGCTTACCTGTAGCGGGATGGCCCGGCTCGCCCCGGCGGCCTTGGCCAGCTCCATGGCGTTAATAATGTTTTCGGCAGCCCCGCTGATGACTATCTGTCCGGGGCAGTTGATGTTGGCCATGACCGTGCCGGACTGGCGGCAGACCCCGACCAGCTTCGCTTCCTCCAGCCCGATGATGGCCGCCATGCCCCCCGGCTGTCTCTGCCCGGCCTCGTGCATCAGCTGGCCCCTCTCGCGGGCGAGTTTAACGGCGGTAGCAAGGTCGAAGACCCCGGCCGCCGCCAGCGCCGTGTATTCCCCCAGGCTGTGGCCCGCTGTAAAATCGGGGGTGGTAAGCTTATCTCCGTGGATTTCCTTGGCGGCAGCGAGACAGGCGAAAGCAGCGGTTACTAAAGCCGGCTGGGCGTTGACGGTCTGGCGGAGCTCGTCTTCAGGACCTTCGAAGCACAGCCTGGACAGCGGCAATCCCAGGGCCAGGTCCGCCTGCTCGAAGATAGCCCTTGCCGACTTCACGTTCGCGTAGAGGTCGCGACCCATGCCCACGGCCTGCGAGCCCTGGCCGGGGAATACCCAGGCGGTTTTCGTCATCGGCGACTCTCTAGGCGGCCGGCTTCTTCTTCTCTTCCTTCTTGACCACTTCCCGGCCGTTGTAGTAGCCGCAGGTGGGACAGGCGTGATGGGGCTGCTTGGAACTGTGGCACTGCGGGCAGATGTCCGTGGCCGGCGCCTTCCTGGCGGTATGACTCAAACGCTGCGCGGCGCGCGACTTGCTTTTCTTACGCTTGGGTAACGGTCCCATATTTTGCTCCTTAGGTTCAGTCTACTTTAACCTGGCCAGCTTGGCCCACCGCGGGTCGGTGTCCTCCGCCGGGCAATCGCATTTCCCCTTATTGAGGTCCTGGCCGCATTTCGGGCACAGACCGGCGCAATCCGCGTCGCACAGGGCCTTCATCGGCACGGCCATCAGCGCGTACTGGCGGATCGCTTCCGTCAAATCTATATTGTGACCCTCGTCGATGGTGAACGAGGCGGCGTCCTCCGGGGGCGGTAAGGTCGCCCCGCTGTGGATGTCCACGGTCGGCTGGTATTCCTCTTCGAACTTAATCTTTAACGGGTGACGGAACCTGCCCAGGCACCGGTTGCAGGTTAGCTTCACCTCGGTGTCGAGGGCGCACTTGACCAGGACGCTGCGCTGCGTCCGCATCAGGCGGCACGTACCCTTGATATTGTACTCATTGCCGTCGCCGATGATCTCGGCTTCGGCGTCGATATCGTATTCGCGCGTCGACCCTACTGGCTCCTGGAGCAGCTGGGATACGTTGATCTGCATATCCGCCTCGCCTCCCCTCCGTGAAAGCTACAACTAAATATTATATTCGATGGAGGCTCTTAAGGCAAGGCGGCGCGTTCCTCGAACGTGTATCTCCAGATGAGCGCGGCGATTACAGCGCCCGCTATCGGGGCGACGATGAAGAGCCAGAGCTGAACCAGGGCCTCCCCGCCGACGAATACCGCCGGCCCCAGACTCCTGGCGGGATTTACCGACGTTCCCGTTATCGGTATGCTGACGAGGTGTATCAGCACCAGTGTAAAGCCGATGGCAACGCCGGCGAAGCCTTTCGGCGCGTCCCGGTGCGTGGCACCGAGGATGGCGAAGAGGAAGATAGCCGTGAAGACCGCCTCGGCGATGAAGCAGGCGGTCAGGCTGTAGCCGGCCGGAGAGTTATCGCCGAAGCCATTCTGGCCGAGCCCGACGCCGGACAGGGAATAGCCGTCTATCCCGCTGGCGATGGCCCAGAGGATGGCCGCCCCGGTGATGGCCCCGATGCACTGGAAAATGATGTAAAAGATAGCGTCTTTGCCTGATATTCGCCTGGCTACGAGCATCGCTACCGTGACGGCGGGGTTGATGTGGCACCCGGAAATGCTGCCGAAGGCGTAGACCATTGCGAGGACGGCCAGGCCGAAGGCAAACGCGACGCCGGTAATGCCGATGTATTGTCCGGCGATGATCGCGCTGCCGCAGCCGATGAGCACCAGCACCAGTGTCCCGATTAGCTCCGCAGCGTATTTTTTCATCCGCTCACTCCTGACGTTTGTAAAGATAAAATTAAGTAAGAGTTTACTATTGTATGCTAGCTAAAGTCAAGGCGTATACTTGTTTGGATTTGGATGTTAAGTGAAAACCTCACCCCTGCCCCTCTCCAGCCTGGTGCATTAGCTAATCCAATGATTTTCTTGGCTGGAGAGGGGAGTAAAAGAGAGAGGGGGCAAAGCCCCCTCTCGAATTCTTTCCCCTAAGTTATTAGTATCCACCGAGGCGTCTGAGAGGGGCGCCAGCCCTCTCAAATGTCCTCCCCCTCTCAGACATAAGATGGTTCGGGGATTAGTAATGATACAGTCTGAGAGGAGGATCAAGGGGGTGACTACCATAAGCAATACGGAGCTTAAGAAGTAATATGTCTTTTTCCCTCAATAGTCGTTGTATAATGTAATGATGAAACGCGTAGTAACGTGTCTATTGGTTCTGGCGTTGTTATCCTTTGGCCTATCGGCGTGCTCCGGGTCCGATACTCCGCTGCCGCGTTCGATGAAGGGCTATGAGCTTTATTCCTGGCAGGAACAGGGCCAGTGGCACTTTACCCTGATTACCGGCACCAACCGGAATAAACAACTCGAAGAAATTATTTCCGCTGGAAATACCGTATCCGAAGACGGGTGGGTAAAAATTCACGTGACCGGATTAGAAGATATCGAAGACGTTATGAGCCGTGTCCCTGAAGGCGAATTTGTCTTTTGGAATGAAAGGCAATTCATACTGCCGGGCGAACCGGAAACGATTACCCTGGCGCTGCCCCCGGCAGACATCATTCAAGATATTAAAGACCACGCCGAAGAGCGCGGCCTGGATTTCACGGTTTTTGGACTTAGAGGTTAGGATGTAGCCGGGATCTCTGTCTAGCCGTAATATTTGTAGTATTTTATGTCCTTGTCACCATTCGTTCCAATATGGTATTATCTGGGCCGAGAAAATCAAAATGAATATTTTTTCTATCAGGGAAAATCCCATATATGTCAATGAAGCGATAACTTATTTTCAAAAACATTGGGCAAACGAAAACAGTCTGATGGTTTATGATGATTGCATTCGCAATTGTATCAATGCAGAAGCCCCCTTGCCCCAATGGTATTTGCTGATACACAACGAAAAAACCATCGGCTGTGCAGGTCTGATTACAAATGATTTCATAAGTAGGATGGATTTATTTCCGTGGGTGTGTGCGCTCTATATTGAAAAGGAATACAGAGGAAACGGCTACGGTTCGCTTTTGCTGGAAAAGGCAAAGCAGGACACTGTAAAAATCGGATTTGGCAACCTGTATGTCTCTACTGATCATATAGGCTATTATGAGCATTACGGATTTACGCATATTGGTACAGGCTATCATCCGTGGGGAGAAAGTTCTCGTATATATTGTGCAAAGGTGAAGTAAATTTCTGTTTTTCGGTCTGCACCCTTAAAATTTTTTACATCCTCTGGTTGTGTGACGCTAATTTTGCTGATAGACTATTGCCCATATCAAAGACTGTACCACTCTCAAACCAGGAATACTTTCCATTGCACTATCATCGGGATAAAAACGCGGAAAATTTATACCTTTAGCTTCTTGATCAGCAGCGGCACCACCTGGAAAAGGTCGCCGACTATCCCGTAGTGGGCTACCTGGAATATCGGGGCGTCCGGGTTATCGTTAATCGCCACGATGATGTCCGACGTCTGCATGCCCGCCAGGTGCTGTATCGCCCCGGAAATCCCGCAGGCGATGTAAAGCTTCGGGCAGACCGTCTTGCCCGTCTGGCCTACCTGGTGGCTGTAGGGTATCCACCCCTCGTCCACCGCCGCCCGCGACGAGCCTAAAGCCGCGTGTAAAGTGTCCGCCAGCTCCTGTAACAGCTTGAAGTTCTCGGCTTTGCCCAGCCCCCTCCCCCCGGACACGATGATATCCGCTTCCTCGATCTTGACCGTTTCGGTAGCGTCCTCGATAAAGCTCAACAGCTTTGTTTTCGCCGTCACGCTTTCTTTTTTAAAAGCGACCTTGATGATTTGCCCTTTACGGGCGGGGTCGGGGGCGCCCTTCTTAAACACACGCGGCCTGACCGTCGCCATCTGCGGCCGCTTGTCCGGGCAGATGATGGTGGCCATGATGTTCCCGCCGAAGGTGGGCCGGGTTTGCCTTAGCAGCCGTTTTTCCGTGTCTATGTCCAGCCCGGTGCAGTCGGCGGTGAGCCCGGTGTTAAGAATGGCGGCTACGCGCGGGAAGAAAGAGCGTCCGAGGGCCGTCGCGCCGGCCAGGACGATTTCCGGCTGATGCTCCCGGATGAGTCTTACCAGCTCGTGGGTGAGGTAGTCCTCCTGGTTATCTGCCAGTTCGGGGCTGTCTATTAGATATACTTTGTCCGCGCCGTAAGCGATAAGGCTCTGCAGATCTTTAACTTCGTGCCCGAGGCATACCGCGCTTAGATCTGTCTTTAGCGTATCCGCCAGCTCCCGGCCCCTGGACAGCAGTTCGTAAGCGACGTTCTTGATGCTGCCGCGTCGCTGCTCGGCGAAGACCCAGACGCCGCGGGCGTTATCGGGTGCAGCGGCGGTCTTTTGCGGCTTTTCGATCGTAATGGCGTAGTAGCCGCAGGCCTCCGCGCACGCGCCGCAAAGATTACAGCCCTCTTTGATGACTGCCTTGCCGCGGACGATTTCTATCAGGCCAAAGGGGCAGGCCGCCGTGCAGTTACCGCAGCCGACGCATTCGTCATTGACGTTAATGAGAGAATCTGTCATCTATTTAGTCCTCACCCCCTCTGTCCCCCTCTCCGACGACGGAGAGGGGGAGGTTTAGGAGTAAGAGGGGCTCC
>JBFYTX010000233.1:0-3248 GCA_041300345.1 Dehalococcoidales bacterium
CACCTTCGCCATGTTCTCCGACGCCCGCTACGAGTACCCCGCCGGCGTTACTTTCCCCGCCGTCTTCGCCATGCTGGCGCATCTCTATGCAGACAAATATCAGATACCCCTCCCGAAGCTGCGGGAGCAGATGGCCCGGGTTTCGATACAGTCGTACCATCACGGCAGTGTCAACCCGAAGGCCCAGTTCTTCGGCAAGAACGCCGGTATGCCCGTCGAGAAAGTCCTCGGCAGCTTCATGGTATGCGCGCCGCTGACTTTACATGATTGTTGTCCCTTCTCCGACGGCGCCGCGGCGGTAGTGCTGGCCTCGGAAGCGGCGGCAAAAAAACTGACTAAAAAACCAGTATTCGTTACCGGCATCGGGCAGTCTTCCAGCGGGCCGCTGATCACCCAGGGCGATTTCCTCCCCAGGATACGGGCGCGTGAAATCTCTTCCAGGCAGGCTTATGATATGGCCGGGCTGAAACCCGCCGACATCGACCTATGTGAACTCCACGACTGCTTCAGTATCGCCAGCTTGATCGCCGCCGAAGGCCTCGGCTTTTTCGACTTCGGTAAAGCCGGCGAGGCCTGGGAAAAGGGTCAGGCGGATATCGGCGGGAAGGTAGCCATCAATCCGTCCGGCGGCCTGAAGTCCAAAGGGCACCCCATCGGCGCGACGGGCGCCGGTCAGGTCTATGAAATAGTCAGGCAGCTCCGTGAAGAGGTAGAGCCGGAGCGGCAGGTGCCCGGCGCCAGGATTGGCATGACGGATACCCTCGGCGGCGACGGCGCTACGTTGGTCAATATGATTTTACAGAGGGGCTGGTAATTTATTTAACGTCATTCCGGCGAAAGCCGGAATCCAAGGGAGGGTCGTCACGGAGTATAAGCTGACTTCCAAAGCCTATTACGAAGCCCTCAAGCAGGACAAACTTCTGGGTCTGAAATGCCGCGCCTGCGGCGCGGTTACAACGCCGCCCGTGATGGTCTGCCGTCAATGCGCCGGTCAGGACATGGACGTCGTAGAGCTGAAAGGAAGCGGGGTAATCCGCACTTTCACCACGGTCTTCGTCGCCGCGGAGGGGCGAGAAAACGAATGCCCTTATATCATCATCCTGGTGGAGCTCGATGAAGGACCGTGGCTCATGGGCAACTTGGAAGGTGTCGACCCTAAAACGGCATCGATGAACCTTATCGGCAAAAAGGTCAAAATGGGGCACAAGGTATTTCCCGGTGATAAATATTCCGCGGGCGAGGGCGTCAGCCCTCTCTTCAGCCTGCTGGATTGAGGTGATATGGCAGAGGACTATTCACGTCAGATCGATTTTGAAAAAGTAATTAATTTCCGGGACATCGGCGGTTACCGCACGCGCGAAGGGCGTTCTGTAGCTTGGCGGCGGCTTTTCCGTAGCGCCGAGCTACGCCACCTGAGCGAGAACGACCTTGAGAAGCTCAGGGGAGAAATCGGTCTGACTTCAGTGTTAGACCTGAGAAACAGCTATGAGGTAGAACACCAGGGTCGGGGATTGCTCGGCGCGGCGGGGTTCAAATATTATAACGTGCCCTTTATCTCCGGCGACGGCGGGCAGGAAAAAAAGGTGCCCAGCTATGAAGGATTTCACAGCATGGGCGAATTCTATGTGCATCTCATCCGGCAAAACGATTTCAACCGACAGGTAATAGCTGCGCTGGAAATCGTCGCCGAGCCGGCAAACCACCCGCTGGTCTTCCATTGCGCCGCCGGCAAAGACCGGACGGGTATCCTGGCGGCGGTTCTTCTGGGCGCCCTCGGTGTGTCCGATGATGATATTCAACAGGACTATTGCCTGTCCGCTTTACACATGGAGATGGTTCGGGACCGACTTAAAAACGCGCCGAAGCTATCAGCCGGCGTACCTGACCTGCCGGACTTTGCCTGGGAAGCTACGGCGGAATCGATGGCCCTGTTATTAACCGCGCTCCGCCGCGAATACGGCCCGATGAAAGACTATCTCTCCACCCACGGCGCGGCGCCTTCGTTACTAAAGCGTTTGCGGGCCGTGCTGCTTGCCTGAGGGGATTATTCCGTAATACAACCGAGTATTCGAGAGGGGCGTTAAGCCCCTCTTTTTTATGCCTTCCTCTCATTTCGAAAATAGGGGGAAAGAGGAGATAAGGTAAAGTAATTATTCAGCCCATCTTATTGCATCCAGCTATGTATCGCGGTAAAATGCAATCAATGAAAAAGGTAGGCGTTGATCTCGGCGAGAGAAGCTACGAGGTGCGTATCGGCGGGGGGCTGCTGGAACGGCTGGGTTCCTGGCTGAAAGAGAATGGCTATTCCGGTCGGGCGGTCATCATCACCGACACTACGGCCGGGGGACTTTACGCTGATACTGTTAGTCGCGGGCTCACTGTAGCCGGATTCGCCGTCACGCTCCTGGAAGTGCCGCCGGGTGAAGCGCAAAAGTCGCTGGAAACGGCCGCCGGGCTCTATCACAAGCTGACGGAAGCCCTGGCGGAAAGGACCACGCCGGTGCTGGCGCTGGGCGGCGGCGTCATCGGCGATCTGGCCGGGTTCGTGGCGGCGACCTATAAGCGCGGATTGCCGCTGGTGCAGGTGCCGACGACCCTCCTCGCTATGGTCGACAGCAGTATCGGCGGCAAAACGGCGGTAGACTTCGGCCGCCTCAAGAACCTCGTCGGTGTTTTTTATCAGCCGGTCATGGTCGCTGCCGATATCGATACCTTGAAGACGCTCCCGGCGGACGAGCTGGCCAACGGCCTGGCCGAGGTCATTAAAGCCGCCGCGGCCCGGAGCGCCAGTCTCTTTAAGTTCCTGGAAGCAAATATCAAAAAAGCCCGGGAGCTTCATCCGCAAGTCCTGGAGAACATGATATCCGGGGCCGTTCGCATCAAGACGGAAATCGTCGCCAAAGACGAAAGGGAAGAGAAGGGCCCGCGGCTGCTCCTGAACTTCGGGCACACCGTCGGCCACGCTATCGAAGCGGTCTCCGGTTTCGGGCTGAAGCACGGGCAGGCGGTGGCCATCGGCATGATGGCGGCGGCTAAGATCTCCCACAAGAGTGGTTTACTCGCAGAAAGCGAGGTCGGCAGGTTGCAAAAGCTCATTTCGGCCGCAGGCCTCCCGGTGAAAATGCCCGCGCTGGACATAGAATTAGTAATGGAGACAATGCGCCACGACAAGAAGGTCAAGGGCGATAATATACGTTTCGTCCTGCTGAAGTCCATCGGGAACGCCTTTCTCAGAGACGAGGTCGACC
>JBFYTX010000023.1:0-5040 GCA_041300345.1 Dehalococcoidales bacterium
GCTGAAGCTGAAGCAATATATCCTGGGTATACCTGCCTTGTCGGCGATCCCGCAGCAGTAGAGACCCCCCGCCCCTCCGAAAGAAAAGAGGACGAAGTCGGCCGGATCACTGCCCCGGTCCTTTATCAGTTCCCCTATGTCCCTGGCACAAATATCCTCCATAGCTTCCGTGACCAGTAAGCTACATGCTTCGGCAGAGATCCCCAGCGGTTTGGCCAGGTTCCGGTTAATAACCTCCTTGGCCAGGCCCGCATCCAGCTTACGCTTACCGCCCAGGAAATAGTCCGGGTCGATGTACCCTTGGACAACGCAGGCGTCGGTAGAGGTAGCTTCTGTGCCGCCCAGGCCGTAGCAGGCTGGACCCGGCATAGCCCCGGCGCTGTCAGGTCCCACCTTGATCTGTTGTTCATTATTAAGTCTGGCTATGGAGCCGCCTCCCGCCGCCGTCGGGTAAACCTCGATAACCGGTAATTTCAGCGGTATTCCCTCCAGCATCGCCTCGCGTTTGTAGCCGTGCCGGCCGTTAATCACCAGGCTGATATCGGCGCTGGTCCCGCCGATATCCATACTGGCGACGTTTGGCAGGTGGTACAATCGGCTCATGTAAGTGGTGCCGAGTACACCGGCTGAAGGTCCGGAGTTATGCGTCATGATGGCGGTTGTCTTGGCCACCCGGGCCACGCCGCCATCGGCGTGCATCACCAGGAGCGGTTTGCGGTAACCCAGTTTTCTGACCTCGTCTTCAGCCTTGTAAAGGAAACGGGCCATATCGGGATGGAAATAAGCGTTGAGCAGGGCAATATTGGTTCGGGAAGCATCATCGGTAGCGGCACTGACTTCACTGGACAGTAATAGCGGCACGGCGCCCAGGTAATGCTTCGGGTAGTCGTCATCGGCGATCTCTCTGATCTTTAGTTCGCTGCTCGGGTCCAGATGAGCGCGATGAAGGCTTACCACTATGATCCTCGCCCCGCGCCCGAGAAGGTTGCGTATTGCCAGCCTCACTTGCTCTCTGTCCACGGAGTCCTTGCCCGCCGGCTCGTCAATGCCGACAACCATCCCGGCAGGAACGATGAAATCGAGCACCGGGCTCCGGGCGGCTGATGAGTAAAGGCTTTCTTCAAACCCCCTGGTCACGATCAGCCCCAACCGTGGTCCTGACCTCTGAAGTAAAGTGTTGGTGGCATGAGTGGTGGAAAACCTTATCACCTCTGTTTGATGCAGCAGTTGCGACATGGTGAGCCCCAGCTTCACGGCACCTTCTTCAATACACTTGAGGAAACAAACGGTCAGGTCATGAGGGGTCGTATCCACCTTGACCCATTCGGTGCGCCCGTCACCGGTAAAGAAGCCGTCGGTAAAAGTCCCGCCGTTATCAATGTCAATTGTGAATTGCATTTGAACCCCCGCGATGAATCGATGTGGATATTTATATATATAAGGCTTTCAAACGGGGTGTGTCAAATTATGTGGCTCTTATTGCAGGAGAAACGATGGGAACACATGACTTCCCCTCGATAATTGCAGGTATATTAGCTTGAATTCTATTGGGAGTCCAACTAAAATGTAAGGGCAATAGCAAGTTCAAAAGTCCTATCTATTGTACGGTACCGTCCACCATCGATTTAAGGAGTATTGAAATGGGTAAGTATGACAGGTATATCTGCACTACCCTCCAGAAAAGGCATATGCTCCCCGGCCCCACCCCCGAACAGCGGGATAAGCTCGCCGCCTCGGGCAAACGCATCAGCATGGAGCACCTGCACTGGATTGACGCCGATGTCATCCCCGGCGCCTACTATGGCGAGACCTGCTGGATATGGCCGGCCGATTACCCCGACCAGGTGTCCTGGCAGGAGCTGATCAAGCAGGGCATGCAGGCCCCCGGCATGTATCCCCATGTCCACGATTTCCCCGAGCTGCTGTCCTGGTGGGGCACTGACCCGGGCCGTCCCGAAGACACCAATTCCATGGCGATGCTCATGGGCGACGAGGTCATTCCGCTGGAAAAGAGCTGGCTGGCCTATATCCCCGCCAACCTCCCCCATATGCCCACCCGCGCCGCCGGTACTAAGGTGACTAAAAGGCCGGTCTGCCACTGGGTCTCCGGCCCGGGCGGCGTTTATACCCGTGAACACAGTGAAAAAGAGGAAAAACCGGCTGAAAAAAAGGTCGTCCCGCCGAAAATGATCAGCAATACAGCAGATTCAAAGTACGCCCGTTACATGGTTTACGGCACTAAACCGGGCCAGGAACGGCGCGACTTCATGCTGCCTTACGACCCCGGATACGTGCGTCCCATGGCCTATATCGACGAGACGATAATCCCCGACGCCGAGTTCGGCTGCGAGACATTATGGCTGCTGCCCGGGGAAAGATCGAAGGCTGGCTACCGGATGATGGAAGCCCATCAGGAGCCCCACGGCACCTCGATTGTCTTCGCCGCCATGAATTACCCCGATATTACCGACCTCTCTGCCGAGGTGGAGCTCTGGATCGGCGGCGAAAAGCATATCATCAATAAGGGCTTCGGGGCGTATATCCCGCCCGGCGTCGCGCAGGGCCCGATGGTTATCCGCAACGTTACGAAGCAGATTTTCTATATGATGTCCTATCCCATCGGCGCCGGCATCAGGAAATACCGCGGCGCCTAGGTTACCTTCGGTGTTCGGGCAGACTGATACCCTCTATTTTCCCTGGGGACGCTTGCCCTCTCCCTTGATGGGAGAGGGACAGGGTGAGGGAGGCTGGTACGGCAATAGTCTTAGAGCCTGGAGGTGAGGATGAGGATGGTCGCGCCGAGGATAAGCGCGGCAGCGATAACGCCAACTATCAACATCCTTACGATTCTCTCCAGGTGCTCAATGTGACGCTCCAAGCCGGTGACGTCGGTGCGGATGTGCAGCTCGCCGCGTTCTACCGACCTTACGATGCGTATGATCCTCCTGGGCAACCCGGCCCCGAATACGGCCAGGTCTGCCAGCGCCCCCGGGAACCGCCGCACCGTGGCGGATAGAGAGTACCGCCGACTGTAAATATTCTCGACGTGCGGCTGCAGCTCTTGGAAAAAATCAAAGTTAGGGTCCAGGCCTTTCCCCAGGGCCTGCACCATGGACATCGCTTTAAGAAGCAGAAAGGTGTTGGCCGGGAACTGAACCCCGTTGCGGCGCACCACGTTGAACAGCTCCCCGAGGTTAGTAGCCAGGTAAAACTCTGCTTCCTGCGGGAAATGCCCCATCACGTGTTTGAGGTCGGCCCGCAGGCTCTCTCTCGTCCCCATCGGGGCCACCGCGCCCATGTCGATGATCGATTCCACCAGAACGTCGACGTCCCGGTCGAAGATGGCTTTGATGGAGGTGGCGAGCTGGTCCCGGATTTCGTCGTCGATAAATCCCACCATCCCGAAGTCGATCAGCCCCAGGTTCCCGTTCGCCTCGACGAACAGGTTGCCGGGATGAGGATCGGCGTGAAATACGTTGTTCTCGAAGACCATCCTCAGCCAGATATTGACGGCCCGTTTGGCCAGGTCTTTTAGATCGAAGCCCGCTTTGTTCAGCGCCGTTATATCCAGGATGCCGATGCCGCGTATGCGTTCCAGGACGATGACCCGCGCCGTCGTATATTGCCAGAGCACCCTGGGGATGTGGATGGTCTTATCGTCCTTGAAAAATTTGGCGAAGTGCTCGGCGCTGTGGCCTTCCCGGATGTAGTCCAGCTCAGCGTTGATCGTGTCCGCTATCTCTTCGATCAGCCCATTGAGGTTATACTGGAAGTTATTCTTCCCGCGCTCCATGGTGCGCGCCGCAAGCTGCCGCATGATGTCCAGGTCCTCCGTGACCTGTTCCACCACGCCCGGCTTGCGCACCTTCACCACCACCTCGGTGTCGTCGTGGAGCGTGGCGGCGTGCGCCTGGCCGATGGACGCCACCCCCAGCGGATTCGGGTCGAAGCTGCGGAAGATCTCGCTGACCGGCCGGTGCAGCTCCTCGCTGATGGTCTTTTCGATTATTTCCACGGGCAGCGGTGTGAGTGAGTTCTGGAGCTTGACCAGTTCCTGGACGAAGTCGCTCGGCATGATATCGGTGCGCGTGGAGAGAATTTGTCCCACTTTAATGAAAGTCGTCCCCAGCTCTTCCAGCGCCATGCGCGTGCGCTCGGACCGGCTGAAGCCGTCTTTGCCCCACGGGAGTTCCGGAGGCAGGATATGGAAAGGCATGAACCTCTCCATCCCGAACATCTGTATAAAGTCCCGCAGGCGGTGCTTGATCAGCACTGAGGCGATTTCCCGGTATCTCCCCAGGTGGCTTCTGCGGCGTGTCGTTTGTGTCGTCATAGCAATAACCCCTCCGGACGACGTTTAAAGCCGTCTAAAGCACAGGCTGTTATATGCCCTGTTGACCGGGGCGCTGGCTGTTTGCTGGCGGCGTAGCTATTTCTCGGTATCGAAGTGCTCCACCAGCGTCTTTCCCAGGCTCTGCGCCGCCTTGCCGGCGTCCCGGAATTTGGCTTTAGACTGCTGGCTCCTTATTTTGCTCTCCACCACCCTCGCCGCCGAGTCGATGACGCTCTGGGAAAAATCTTTGGCCTTTTCCTTGATCTCCGGGTCATCGAATATCTCAGCGATAGTGTTCCCGAAGGACCTGATCATTTTGCCGAGGTTTTCCGCGTCCTTTTTTGCGTCTGCTTTTTTGGTATCTGCTTTTTCTTTCGCTTTTGCGGCCATGTTCGTCTGCCTCCTCTATTTATATGCCACTATCATATTGTATTTACCGTTGCAAAGAAATAACATCGCCAGCTGATTTATGACAAAAATGTTACATTAGTGGCGTGATAGCCTAGCGGCAGCTCAGCAGCCGGTAGACCTGCACCCGCTCCGCTTTTCCTTTGAACGTTTGCAGCTCCAGGGTGATACACTCCGCCTGTTCCTTGGCCCGGCTGAACGTCTCCGGCCCGATCCATATCTCGGTGGCCGGGGTAGCGCTACAGATACGCGAGGCCAGGTTCACGGCGTCGCCGATGACGGTGTACTCGGTAGATCGG
>JBFYTX010000046.1:0-7041 GCA_041300345.1 Dehalococcoidales bacterium
CACCTGGCTGGCGCCGGTGCAGGTAAAGATCATCCCCGTGTCTGACCGCCACAACGAACATGCCGGGCGAATCGCGGCCGAGCTTAAGATCCACGGCATAAGAGTAGAACTGGACGACCGCTCGGAGAGGATGAACCTGAAGATCCGGCAGGCGCAGCTCGAGAAAGTGCCCTACATGATAGTCATCGGGGACAAAGAGGCGGCGGAAAACACCGTGGCGGTGCGGCGGCGGAGCGGGGAACAGCTGCCGGTGCAGTCGCCGGCGAGCTTCATCGAGATGATAACGAAAGAGATCGCCGACAAGGCTTAATTACAGTCCTTCATCACAGGTCTTGATACCCTTGACAAACTCCGTCCTGATGCTAGAATGGAGCTAAGGATTTATGTCAATAAGGGAAAGACCGGGTAGATAGTGACAATACTGAGATGCGATAAATGCGGCTGGCTAAATCCCGCCGACGCGCTTTTCTGCATTCACTGCGGCGTAAAACTAACCCCGGAAGCACAATCCATCGAAGGCGAGATACGCCAACTGCGGGAAATGATGAACCGCATCAACTACCGCCTGGACGCTCTGGAAGGCCTGCCGGGAATCACCGCCAGGCAATCTATAGAAGCCGGGCCAGCCCCATCTCCCGAAGCGGAGACACCCCCAACACAGGCCCACACCCCGGCACAAAAAACAGCCCTGGAATCGTTGACCGAAAAGGCCGGGGAAACGCCTGTAGAAATTAAGGTAAAACAGCCTGCCGCCAGGCAACGAGAGTGGGAGCAGATACTGGGCGGCAACTGGCTGGCTAGAATAGGCATCCTGGCCCTTATCATAGGAATCGGGTTCTTTTTAAAATACGCCTTCGACAACAACTGGCTCGGCCCCACCGCGCGGGTGATATTGGGTACTGTAGCCGCCCTGGTAATGCTCTGGCTGGGGTTCCACTGGCGGAAACGGTATCCTATCATGACGCGGGTCCTCAGCGGCGGCGGTATCGCCGTACTTTACCTCTCCATTTTCGCCTCTTTCGCCACCTACAATCTTGTCAGCATTTATATCGCGGTGTTTTTACTTTTCATAACCAGCATTCTCTCGACAGTCTTAGCCCTGCGCTATAACTCCATGGCGCTGGCCGTTATCGGCATCCTGGGGGCTTTCTTCGCGCCATATATCCTGGGGGCTTTCGGCGGAAGAGGGCTGGAAGAGGGCACCCGGGGACAGGCCATTCAACTTTTAACCTACCTGATCGTGGTGGATATCGGGGTACTGCTGCTATCAGCCTTCCGGAACTGGCGCTGGTTTATCCTGCTGGCATTTGCCTGCTCGATGATAACTTACGGCGCCTGGTACACCGAGTTCCAAAACCAGGTGGGCATCGGTGTTACCGAAGCCGGTATTACAATTATCTTTCTCAGCTTTATCGGCGCGACGTTCCTGTACTATTTCATCCGACACCGTAGCCCGCAGGCATTCGATTACTTCCTCATGGTGCTCAACGCCGCGGCGTATGCCGCCATCAGCCTGGGACTGATGTGGGAAGATTTCCGGCCGTGGATGGGAGGCTTCAATCTACTGCTGGCGGTTTTTTACGGGACGCTGGCCTACCTTGCCTACCGAAGGAGCGCCGGTAATACGAGACTCGCCGTTTTTTCCCTGGCCATCGCATTGATTTTACTCACGGTAGCCATACCCATACAGTTCCGCGACCACGCAACGACAACGATAGCCTGGGCGGCAGAGGGAGCCGCGCTGATGTGGCTGGCTTTCCGGGAAAAAATCAATTTTTTCCGCTACGAAAGTTATATCGCCTTCATTCTGGTAGCGATACGCCTCCTCTTTTTCGATACTTGGGGGAGGGGTGAGATATTGACGCCGATATTCAACGAACGTTTCCTGGCTTTTGTCTTCGGTATTGCGTTAATATGGCTGGCGGCCTTTCTCCTCTGGAGAAAAAGAGAAGAACTAGAATATCAGGAATATCTGTTTTTCATCGCGGCCGCCAACTTTTTTACGGTGTGGATAATCGGGGCAGAGGCAATCTATTATAGTAACCAGACGGTAACAACATCACATAGTCTCAGCCTGCTCATCCTCCTGATTCCCGCCGTAACGATAATATTGCAACACCTTATCTGGCGCCGCCGACCGTCGCCATTCGATAACGTCCTGACCGTATTTAACGCCGCGGCATTGGCTATAATCAGCGTATTCCTATGGGATCACCTGAGAACCTGGATGGGCATGATATATTTCGTGCTGGCCATCCTCTATGGAATCGTGGCCGTATATTCTCTCAAGAAAAGGACTGACTACAATAAACTCGGGGCTGTTACGCTGGTCACCGGCATTGTCTTCCTCACGGCAGCCATCGCCGTGCAGTTCGGCGACCACGCCCCGACGACGATAGGCTGGGCAGTGGAAATGGTCGCCTTAATCTGGCTCTCTTTCTTCCGGAAAATACCGCTCCTGCGCGCCTGCGGCTACGTCATTTTTATCGTCATGGTCTGGCGGTTGATATTCTTCGATACCACATTGGACTTAAACAACTACAAACCCGTCATCAACGCCCGCTTTTTAGCCTTTATCATAGGCATCGCCGCTACTTATCTGACATTTTTGATCATCTGGCGGCGGCGGGGGGAAACGGTTTCCGGGGAATGGCGACTGGCGGCCCCCGTTCTCCTCATTGCCGCCAGCTTCCTGACCATATGGATGATCAGCTTCGAGGTCTGGCAATCATTCTCCAATTCAATAAGAAATGCCGAACCCGGCGCCCGGAGAGGTCTGGAAAACGCGCAGAACCTCTCGCTGACCGGCGTCTGGGCATTCTACGCGGTCGCCGGACTGGTCGTCGGCATCTGGAGAAAATGGCGATACCTGCGTATCGGGGCACTGGCGCTACTCGCCGTACCGATTGTCAAGGTATTCGCCTACGACGTATTTCACCTGGAGACGAGCTACCGCATCGGGGCTTTCGTGGGACTGGGCTTGCTGCTGCTGGCCAGCGCCTATCTCTACCAGCGATACAGTAAAATCATCAAGGGAGTATTTACCAATAAATAATACGTCGCGCCAGCCCGCAATTGTTATGGCAGTTGAATCCGCTTAAAAAATATGGTATAGTTTTTATTCGTAAGATACCTGTGAGCTGAGGAGGCAAAGAAGCACCATAATTAAGCAACTTAGAATCAACGAGCGAATCACGGCCAAAGAAGTCCGCCTGGTGGGCGAAAAAGGGGAGCAGCTGGGCATCATGCCCACCCTGCAGGCGCGGGAGATGGCGAGAAAGCTGGGAGTGGACCTTGTCGAGGTAGCGCCGACATCAGCGCCCCCGGTATGCCGGCTGCTCGACTACGGGAAATTCAAGTACGAGCAACAGAAAAAAGAACAGCAGGCGCGGAAGAGCCAGAAGGTCACGGCCACCAGGGAAATTCGTCTGAGACCGAAGATAGGCACTCACGACTTCGAGGCCAAAGCCAGGATAGCTAAGAAGCTGCTGGGCGTAGGGAACAAAGTCAAAGTGACGTTAATGTTCCGGGGGCGCGAGATAACCCACCCGGAACTGGGCTGGAAGGTGTTACAGCGGATGGCGGCGACGCTCAACGAAGTAGCCTACCCGGAAAGACAGCCGCTGATGGAGGGGAGAAGGATGGATATCATCCTCGCTCCCAACGCCACTAAACCCAAAGCAAAAGTGGTTGTGAAGGAAGCCGTAAAAGCGGTGAAAGAAACCGCAAAGGTAACCGTGAAAGAGCCCGTAAAAGTAACAGTAAAGGAAACCGTAAAGGAACCGATAAAGGAAACCGAGAATGCCAAAACTTAAGACACACAAAGGGGCCAAGAGCCGCTTTCACATCACCGGGACGGGGAAAATCATGCGGGTCAAGGGGCCGAAAAGCCACCTGCGGGTCCATAAAGCCAAGCGGGTGCGGCGGCAGTTCGACGAGATGATCGAGTTGAGCCCGCGGGACCGCAAGCGCATATCAAGGCTGATACCTTACGGTACCGGCAAATAAAAGGAGAAACACTTGCCTAGAGTAAAAAGGGGCGTAACCTCACATCACCGGCACAAGAAAGTCCTGGAGCTGACCAAAGGTCACCGGGGCACCAAGCACCGGCTGATCAAGCGGGCGACGGAATCGATGATACATTCGCTGTCGTACGCCTATTTCCACCGGCGCGAACGCAAGGGCGACATGCGGCGGCTCTGGATACTGCGCGTCAACGCCGCCTGCCGCGCCGGAGGCATTACATACAGCCAGTTCATGAACGGGCTCAAGAAGTCCGGGATAACCGTTAACCGCAAGATGCTGGCCGATATGGCGGTAAGAGAGCCGGAAAGCTTTACCAGCCTGCTGACGCAGGCTTCAGGGAAGGCGCAACAGTGACGCGCTCAATCTAACAGAAATCTCTCTCGATTCCCCTTCCCTGAAGTCGACGGAAGGGGAATTTTGTTAAGAAGACCGAAAAATAAAGGCGAAAAAATGTCCGACCAGACGGAAGAACTAAAACAAAAAGCCCTCCAGGAGCTGAAAGGCATCGAGAATGCCAAAGACCTGGAGGCGTGGCGGGTAAGGTACCTCGGCAAGAAAAGCCCGCTCACGCAGATACTGCGCGGCCTGGCCAGCCTGTCCATCGAGGAAAGGAAAGAGGCCGGGAGCGCCGCCAACCAGCTGAAAACCCTGCTGGAAAACATCTGCGCCGAGAAAACGCAGCTTCTCCGGGAGGCGCAGGTAAAGACCGAGGCGCAGCAGGAAGCCGCAGACATCAGCCTGCCGGGGCGGCCCTACCCGGCCGGGCACCAGCATATCATCAGCCAGACAATCGAAGAGATCTGCGCCATTTTCGTCTCGCTGGGGTTCCAGGTCAAAGAAGGCCCGGACGTAGAGTGGGACTATTATAACTTCGAGGCGCTGAACATACCGGCAGAGCACCCGGCGCGGGACAACATGAGCTCGTACCAGATCGACGAACCGGCCGGGCCGAAGGGCAGAAAGGTAATGCGGACGCACGGCACGGCCGTCAGCGCGCGCATCGTGGAAAGCATGAAGCCGCCGATACGCACCATCGAACCGGCCAGGGTGTACCGGTACGAGCAGGTCAACGCCACCCACCTCAACATCTACCACAACATCGACGGGCTGGCGGTCGACAGGAACGTCACCATGGCCGACCTTAAAGGCGTGCTGTTCGAGTTCGTGCGGCGGTACTTCGGTCCCCTGAGGCGAATACGCTTCCGCACCGATTACTTCCCCTTCGTGGAGCCGGGCGGCGAAGTAGCGGTAGACTGCATCCTGTGCCAGGGCAGCGGGTGCCGTTTCTGCGGCAACAGCGGCTGGCTGGAGATATTGGGGTGCGGCATGACCCACCCGGAGGTGCTGCGGCGGGGCGGGATAGACCCGCAGGAGTACAGCAGCTTCGCCTTCGGGATGGGACTGGAGCGCATGCCGATGTTGAGGTACGGCATCGACGACATGAGGCTGTTCTACAATAACGACCTGAGATTCCTGAGGCAGTTCTAAGATGAAAGTACCGCTAAAGTGGCTTAAGGATTATGTAAAGATTACCCTGCCGGTGCCGGAGCTGGCCAGGAGGCTGACGCTGGCCGGGCTGGAAGTGAGTGAGATAATAACGACCGGCGGGGACTGGGAGAACATCGTTGTGGGGGAGATCACGGCGGTAGAGCCGCACCCCAACGCCGATCGGCTGCGGCTGGCGACGGTCAACCTGAGCATGGAACAAGAAACCGTGGTCTGCGGGGCGCCGAACCTGAACACCGGGGACAGGATAGCCTTCGCCAGGACCGGGGCGCGGTTGTTGAACCCATACACCGGGCAGGTCGAGGAGCTAAAGCCGGCCAAGATACGGGGGGTCGTTTCCCGGGGCATGGTCTGCTCGGAGAAAGAGCTGGGCATCTCCCAAAGCCACGAGGGCATCATGGTGCTCTCTAAAAACGCGGAGATAGGCCAGGCGCTGGCGGAGGTGGTGGGGGAAACGGTCCTCGATATAGACATCACCGCCAACCGGCCCGACTGCCTGTCCGTCACCGGGATAGCCAGGGAGGCCGGGGCCATCTGCGGGGAAAAGACGAACATCAGAGACGCCAGCTACCCGGAAGACGGCGAACCGATAGAAAAACAGATAGCCATCGAAATAGTAAGCAGAGATCTCTGCCCGCGGTACTGCGCTTCACTTATTACCGGTATCCAGGTCAAAGAGTCGCCGCCGTGGCTGCAGGAACGGCTCATCGCCGCCGGGCAGCGGCCGATCAATAACATCGTGGACATCACGAACTACGTCATGCTCGAGTACGGGCAGCCGCTCCACTCCTTCGACTACGACCGGCTGAGAGGTAAAAAGATAATCGTGCGGCGGGCCGGGGACGGGGAGAAATTCTTCACGCTGGACGGCAACGAGCGCACGCTGACCGGCGAGATGCTGGTGATAGCCGACGCCGAGAGAACGGTGGCCATCGGCGGCGTAATGGGTGGGCTCAACAGCGAGGTCACCGACAGTACGGCGAATATCCTGCTGGAGGCCGCCAGTTTCAAAGCCGCCAGCCTGCATTATACCAGCCGCGAGCTCGACCTGCAGAGCGAGGCCTCGGCGAGGTTCGGGCGGGGGATAAGCGCGGGGGTCACGATACCGGCCCTGAAACACGCCACGCAGCTCATACTGGAGCTGGGCGGGGGGAAGGCCGCCAGGGGCATCATCGATGTGTACCCCGGGAAAAAAGAGCCCAAAACGATTTCCACGACGCCGGAGAGGGTGAAAAAACTGCTCGGCGCGGCATACAGCCTGACACAGATCGGCAAAGCGCTGGAGTCGCTCGGTTTCGAGTGCAGCGTAGAAGGCGACAAAATAACGACCAGAAGCCCCTACTGGCGGAGCGATATCAAGATAGAAGAAGACCTGATAGAGGAAGTAGCGCGGTACCACGGCTATGACAAGATACCCGCCACGCTTTTTAACGACCCCATGCCCAGGCCGGAGAGCAACCCGAGACTGGAACTGAAAAAGCAAATCAGAAACATCCTGACCGGATACGG
>JBFYTX010000052.1:0-13224 GCA_041300345.1 Dehalococcoidales bacterium
CGGAAGCCGATAACATGCGTTCGAACTGGACGCTGGTCAGGACGTTGGCATAGCGGCCGAAACCGTACTCGCCCTTTTTCTCCGCCGCGAACTCCTCAAAGCCGGTGGCCAGGATAACGGAGCCGACTTCCAGCTCGATGGTCCGCTCGCCCATGGCATGATCGATGGCATGCTGGTCACAGGCCGCCACGCACTGTGAGCACTCGGAACACAGGGCGCAGTTCAAACAGCGTTCGGCTTCCGCCAGGGCGGCCTCTTCGCTGAGCCCCTGTTCTATCTCGGAGAAATTCCCGGTTCTCTCGTTCACCGGCAAGGCCGGCGCTTCGTTCCGCGGTATTTTTGTTTTGTCTTTGGTTGTCGGCAGCAGGGTTTCCGGTAGGGGTTTTATCGTGGACTCAAAACGCGCCGCAACCATGTCTTCACCGTTAAGGTAGCGGTCGATGGATTCGGCCGCGCGCTTGCCGGCGGCCACCGCCCCGATGACCGACGCCGCGCCGGAGACGTCGTCGCCACCGGCGAATACGCCTTTAACTGAGGTCTCCAGCGTCACGGGGTCGGCCTTAAAGCATCCCCTCTCGATGGAAAAATCCATATCGCAGGCAACCTGCTTATCCAGCGCCTGCCCGATGGCGACAATAATATGGTCGGCGGGCAGGGTGGTGGTTTCATTATCATCATAGACAGGGCTGAAACGCCCGTTTTCATCGTAGACCCGGGTGCAGCGTTTAAGCTCGATGCTGTCGACGGCGCCATTTCCCGGGATGCGGCGCGGCCCCCAGCCGTGGTTAATCTTGATGTTTTCTTCCAGCGTCGCGGCGACTTCCTCGGGCAGGGCCGGCATTTCGTGGCGTTGCTCCAGGCAGACCAACTCCACACTGGCGGCGCCTAAACGCCTGGCCGTGCGGGCGACGTCTACAGCTACGTTGCCGCCGCCGATGACGATGACCCTGCCTTTCACTTCGGGGGGGTTAAGCGTATCGGCGGCCTGCCGCAGGAACTCTACGCCGTAGCCGATACCGGCTTTGTCTTCACCTTCCACCCCCAGCTTGCGGCTGTTCTGGATACCCACGCTCAGAAACACGGCGTCGTTATCCCGTCGTATCTTATCGAGAATAACATTAGTACCGACACAGGTGTTAAAGACAAAGGTAATACCTTTCCGGCGGATAAGCTCGATTTCGTAGTCCAGGACCTTTTTCGGCAGCCGGTATTCCGGGATACCGTAGCGCAGCATGCCGCCGGCGGAGGGAGCGGCCTCGTACACCGTCACGGCGTAACCGAGGTCGGCGAGGTCGCTGGCGGCGGTAAGGCCGGCGGGCCCGGCGCCTATTACCGCTACTTTTTTAGCCGCCGCGGGATAGGGTTTTTCCTCCGGTAAAGCCAGTTGACCGGACTCTACCATTTCCATCTCTTTATCGGAGGCGAATCTCTTGAGTAACCTTATCGCAACTGAAGAATCAAGAGAATTGCGCGTACATTTGGACTCGCAGGGGTGGTTGCATACCCGTCCGCAGATAGCGGAGAGCGGGTTTCTCTCTCTTATCAGGTTGACCGCTTTCAGGTACTCTTTTTGCTTGATGAGCTGGATGTAGCCCTGGACGTTAATGTGTGCCGGGCACTCTACTTTACAGGGCGAGTGGCCGTTTTTCAAAATTCCGAAGATATTCGGCGTGGCCTGGGCATAGTGCTTGGCGATCGCTTTCCGCGTGCCGAGATTGCGGTCGAACTGGTTGGGGATGTTCACCGGGCACGCTTCCGTGCAGTTCCCGCAGGCCGTGCATTTTTCCTCGTCAATATAGCGGGGAAGGACTTTTACGGTAGCTTTGAAATTTCCGGGCTCACCTTCAAGTCCCACCAGTTCCGACAGCGTCAGAATCTCGATGTTGATATTGCGAGCGCATTCCACCAACTTGGGCGAGACGATACAAGTGGCGCAGTCGCCGGTGGGGAAGGTCTTATCCAAATGAGTCATCATCCCGCCGATAGCGGCTTCGCGTTCCACCAGGTACACCTTAAAGCCCGAGTTGGCCAGGTCAAGGGCCGCCTGGATACCGGCGATGCCACCTCCCTGTACCAGCACCGCGCCTATTTTCTTCTTGTCATTTCCGTCCATTTTACAGCCTTCCAGCAGCCTTGATGACCACATCCGGCGGAACCATGAGCCGGCCGAGGCCGAGTTCCTTCGGTGAAATACCCAGGCAGAGACCGAGAAGCTGGGTAATGTAGACGACCGGCATGTTGTAGCGCTTGCCGGTGGCTTTCTCAATATCTTTTTGGCGCAGGTCCAGGCTCGTCTGGCACATCGGGCAGGCCACCGCAATACATTCAGCACCGGACGCTTGAGCCATATCGAGAATCATCCCGGAGCGCTGCACGGTTATTTCGGTCCTTGTCAGGTTAAGCCCGCCGCCGCAACATTCCACTTTGCCGGGCCACTCCAGGCTTTCTCCTCCCATAGCCTCCACGAGGTTCTCCAGGATAGTGGGATTCTCCGGGTCGTCGAATTGGGTGACTTCCGACGGTCGGACCAGGTAGCACCCGTAATAGCAGGCAACTTTGAGACCTTTCAGCGATTGCTTGAAACTCTTGCGGAGCTTTGGTAGACCGATATCTTTAGATAGCACTTCGACAAAGTGGCGCACCGCTACCGAGCCGTCGTAAGGCTGTCCCAGCAGTTGACCGACATTCTCACGCATGACTACCGAATTAGCTACTTCATAATTGGCGGTTTTCGAGCGGTTATAGCAGGCGGCGCAGTTGACCACCATGTCCAGCCCCATTTCTTTAGCCAGGACGAGGTTAGCCGCCGCCAGGGAAGTAGCCAGCGCCCGGTCGGTCTGGTGAGCGGCACTGGCGCCGCAGCAGGTCCACCCTTTTATTTCCGCCAGCTCAATACCGAGCGCCCCGGCTACGGCGAGGCTGGACTCGTGCATATCGCGGGCGGTGGAGTGGGCGGAACAGCCGGGGTAATAGGCGTATTTCATTTTGTAGTTCCTTTGTTTTCCGGCAAATGGTTAAAAATACGGCGTACCTTACGCCTGTCCGCCCCCGAAGGCGACAAGAGCGCCATTTTCCCCTTCTTTATCATCGCGGGAAATTTGGCCATGTCCTGCCGGATATTGCCGGTCCTGATCTTATATAAGGCGATCATTTGCAGATCGTAAGCGCGCCCGAAGGCTTTGACCGTGTTCAGGAACAAGCGGTTGAACAGAGGCGGGTTGCCTTTGGGTTTAGCCAAGCCTTTTTCGAGCGCTATGGAACGTAACGCATCGATAACGGCGGCAAAATTTATCTCGTTAGGACACCGCGCGTAACAGGTCTCACAGGACAGGCACGTCCAGATAAGGTCCGTCTTCAGCAATTCCTCGCCGGCTCCCAGTTGCAGTCGCCGGATGATTTCCGAGGGTGGAGATTCGGTCCGGTCGGCTACCGGGCAGCCGACCGAGCACTTCTTGCACTGGTAACACCTGTCAAGACTAACCTCGGCCTTCTTTTCCACGATACGGATAAGGCTTTCAGCGACTCTCTGCTTCTTAACTATAATTGTCATACCGGATACTTTTAGTCCTCTGCGATGTCCGCACTTTGTTCGTCTCTTTCGACCTTTTTTGAGGATAGCGCCGCGAGATGGACGGGGGCTACCTTGCGGTAAACCTCCGCCGGATGGCGCCTGGTTCCATCGACAGTCAACAAGTCCTGGACCTTAATAGCGAATAGTCGTTCGTTCTCTTGAAGATAGGGCAGGATAATATCCCAGTCCTCGTCGGTCAAGGGCAGGAACTGTCCGCCGTTCAATTGCTCTTCGACAACAAGTTTTCCCGGGTCGCGGATATAAAGAGCGCCGCCGGAGGCCAGCGAGAACAGGTTGCTGCCCGGATATGGTTGCGGCAGGGGGACCAGGCGGCCTTCATCACCGAAAGTGATACCGTTAAGGATGACGAACCCCCCATCGCTAAAAACATCGCCGGCCATAAACGACTCCGCCAGAAAGTCGAGGCAGGTGCCGTTAATAATTACCCTGGGTTTACCTACCGAATTGATCAGCGGCCGGCCGGCGGCATTGCCCTTGACGTAGATCGAGCCGCCCTTCGCCCCGTATAAAAATGTCTGGCCGGTATCTCCGTGTATGACCAGTTTGCCGGATTTAATGATCTGTCCCAGCTGGTCCTGGGCGTTGCCATGTACCGTAATGGTAAGGCCGTCTATGCCGGAACCCAGGTAGTCGCCGGAGCTATCGTAGACATCGATGGTGACCCCGTCCGTCTCCGGACCCAGACCGCAGCCGCTAAATCGCTGCCCGGCGCAGTTATAACTGATAAAGTGCCGCCATCCCTTGAAATAGGCGTCCATTATAAGAGCGGCGTCACTATCGTTGCCTTCCGGGGGAAATCCTCGGGCATCTATGACCAGTGTTGTTTCGTCGTTGAGCGGTTCTCTTAACAGTAACCGTGAAGCGTAATTAATGAGACGGTAGGCGCTGGGCGTCGGTTCTACCAATCCGGGGAGGCCGCCGAATAATTGATGGAGCGCCTCACGCACGATTTGCAGGACATACTTGCGCTTTTTAGTCCCGGCAGCATACTGGCGGTCATTGAGCAGCGTTAGAACCTCAATGGCGGTGGCGGTCTTATCCGGGTCTGTTGCCATTAACTTGACGGTTTCACAGGCCGAATGGACTTCAGCCAAAGACCAGGCGGGTATTTGATTAAGCAAATATTCATATACTATATTACTGCCGGCATCAAAGAGTTGCCGGATACTGTCTTCGATATGACCGTTATCCGGGGTCGACAGCTTAATGCTCGCGGACAGGCGGCTAATCTCGGTTCCTGCCGGTATTCGCACCGGGACGCCGAATTTATCCGTGCAGGTCATCCGCATTTTACCGGCCGCGTCAGGCTCCAGGTTAAAGATAAATGAGCCGCCGTCCGTATGGCTGCCGCCCCGGGCGTTCCAGTAGCGGTCGGCGATAGGGCAGATACGGCTGTCCTCTTTAGACAGGCTAAGCAGCGCGGCGTCAATGGCCTGTTTTTCAGAGCAGATCAGCCCCACCTGCACCTCGCCGTCGTTGAAAGCAAATACCTGGGGCCGCAGCATGGCCGTGTCGGTTATCCCCATGAGCTGCAATTTCCCGGCCTCCGGAATATTCCGGGCAATAATGAAGAACCAGGGGCCGTCCGGCGAGCTGTGAATCTGCGTCGCCTGTATCGCCCGATAGACGCGTTTTTTCGCTTCCGGAAGGCGGTCGAAGTCCAGCTCCGAGGTCGGCGCCAGCGATTCGATGATGTATTCCAGGGGATAACGATAGGTCCGGTTGAGCAGGTCAAAAAGCTGCACCGAGACCTCGGTATCGGTGAGGAATTGCGGGTAGATATGGCGCTGAGCCAGGTATTCACTTACCGAGTGGTAGTTTGCGAAGTCGCCGTTATGCACCAGCGCCGTATTCATAGCGCCGAAGGGATGCGCGCCCCCCGGATGCCATACCCGCCCCTTGGTGGGGAACCGCTGGTGGGCGATCCATATATGCGCCCGCAGATCGTCGATTTTATAGTATTCCGTGATGGCCTCGGCATAGCCGACTACCTTTAGTATCATGATGTTCTTCCCATAGGACATCACGAACGCCTTTTTTTCGCCGAGAGAGGCGTAGAATTCCTGGTTCAACCTGACGCTCTGCTGACTCAGGAATTCATCTTCCGCCTCATCACGGCTGAGAAGAGTCAATCCGTTTTTAGCAATAAACGAGTCGAGCACCTGAGGTTTGACACGGAGGAAATAGCGCCACACGTCCGGCGGCCTGGCTTCCAGGGCCGGTAATGACGTCCAGTCATCGATTGTCTCAAGCTGCCGGGAAGCAGCTACATTGAAATAGGGCGAAATATATTTTCTTTCGAGGTCCGCGCGCACACCGGTGTCCAGGAAGGCGACATGTACCATGTAATAATTATCGAGCGTGTCGCGGCTGACGCCCAGTTGTTCGGGCACAAAACCCAGCGCCGCGATACCGCCGCCCTTGCCGTTGCCGCGGTTATGCATCTGTTTCGATGGCTCATGGATATGCCGGGCGGCGACAGGCTCGGTGCAGCAAAAGCCCACCACGCCGCAGCCGCCTTCCTCCTCACCCTTGTACCGGACGGGGAAGGGCAGGTTCAGGTCCCCGTTCAGCCTTTGGCGGGAAAGCATCAGCTCATCAATCATTTGCCGGTTCATTAGTGTTGCTCCACGTCGTTGGTGTAATCAAGGTGCATGAGTAAATCCGTGCGCCCCCTGAATTCACGCACGCTACGTATGCCGAATCTCCTCAGGATGTCCACTAGCTCTTTACGCCAGGAGCTGTAAAGATTCATTATACGTTGTGTTCCCCAATCTAAATCGACCATTTCGCTCAGCTCCGGATCGGTGGTGGCAATACCGCGGGGACAACCGCGCCCGCTTTCACAGCGGCCACAGCGCAGGCAGCCCAGCGCCACCAGTTCCGCAGTGCCGATAACCACCCCGTCAGCCCCGAGGGCGATAGCCTTGGCGATGTCATGGCTTGTCCTCAGGCCGCCGCTGGCTATTAAAGTTACCTTGTCGCGAATTCCCTCCTGCTCCAGGAAGCGGTGCACTTTGACGATGGCGTACTCGATGGGCATGGCGATGTTCTTCTTGGCGATATCCGGCGCGGCGCCGGTGCCGCCATAACCGCCGTCCAGGTGCACGATGTGAGTACCGGCGGAGTAACTACCCACGGCCACCATGTCCACGTCCGCCGGTGTTGATACTTTAGTGGATATTAAAGCCCGCCGGTTGACATGCTTTATCCAGTCCATGTGTTTCTTATGGTCTTCAATGGAATAAACGCTGTGAAACGGGAAAGGCGAGAACAGCGAGATTCCCGTTACCGTTTCGCGCATTTTAGCCACGGCGGGGGTTACCTTATCGGCCAGTAAATGCCCGCCCAGACCCGGCTTGGCCCCCTGGGCATATTTGAATTCAACGATGCGCACACGCTGGATGGTCTCCTCGCGCACGCCGAAGAGCCCCGTGGCGACCTGTGTAATCATATGGTCGTCATATGGTCTCATGCGCTCCATGTAACCGCCTTCGCCGGTACAGGTAAAGGTATTGAACGCCGCCGCGGCGCGTGCTTTTGATAGCTGGGTAATATTGCTAACCGAGCCGAAGGACATGCCGCCGCCGTACCACGGGACATCAATCCTTACCTGCGGACGGCCGTCATGACGCCGGTTGAGTTCTATACTGGTGTCTATCTCATCTTCGGTCAGCTCGACTGCCGGTTTTTCCGGGAACTTGAAACGCAGGCGGTCGAAGCCGCCGCCGGACGCGCCGACCTGGTAGTCGTAACCGTACTCGGGCAGGGGAGAATCACCGGTTTCGGCCATTTTCCAGGTCGCTAAAATCATGTCCGGCGTCCAGCGGTAGTCCCCCAGGCACTTTAACATTGGGTTTTCCACCATTTTCAGGGCCTTTTGAGGGCACAGGTCAATGCAATAATGCCCGGTCTGCCGGCATGACGGGCCGATACAGACATGCTGGTGCGGCGCGGCAAAATTTTTATAGCCGGGTTTGAGAACGTGCACACCATAAGGGCACACCTCGGCGCATTTGCTGCAACGGATACAGTCACTGCTGCGCCGTATTATGTACTTGGCGATTTCATTGCGATAGCGCGGCGGCGCCGGTTTTATAACACGCGGTATCTCAACCTGCTGCACCAGCGTCTTTTCTGTATTTTCCGGCAGGATCTGTCCGGGCCTATTTTCTCGTACCAAAGAGTGTACCAAAGGTCTCCTCCTCGAGGTCTTCGAAGAATAAAGCGCGCCCCGTTTCGCCGCGGAGACGGCGGACTTCGCGCATACCCATCGCCCCCATCACCTCAATAAGCTGGCCATGCCAGGCGGCGATCAAATTAGTCATCCGGCCAGTAGCGTAGGCGGCATCTATTTCCTTAATATTAGCCGGGCAGTCAACACCTCCCCGGCAGTCCTGGCACAGCCGGCATTCGAGGGCGATCAGCAGCGGCAGGTCAATTGTTACCAGGTCAGCCCCGCAGATTATCTGCTTGGCCATATGCTCTGCCAGGGCGATGCCTCCCCCGGATATAATAGTAATCTCATCTCTAATTCCGTCCTTGACCAGCGACGTATGGATGTCGCGTACCATATCTTTAATAAACCTGGGTTTTTCCGCGTCAACCTGGTTGCCGTTAACGTCGGCAACGACGTGAATTACCTCGATAGACGGTTGATGAGCCAGCTCGAGGGCCCGCTGCTCGCCGTATGCGTCCAGGTTAACCCTTACCGCCACCACTATTTCGGGATTGATCGATTTTAGCTCTTTGATTCTCGCATCAATATTATCGCTGTCACCTATCTCTATGAGTCTGGATTTATGGATTATTTCCTCGGGCGGCAGCGGCGTATCTTTGCCCAGGTAGAACACGATGTTGGCAAGGTTCCTTTCTTTTTCGGCGCCCAGCAGCTCGTGGTCTTTCCAGTCGATGATCGCCATCGTCCCCGTCCGTACCGCTACGGCGACGAAAATAGGTATAAGCTGTGGAAATGAGTACTTGGCCGGCATCAGATCGATTATCAGGGGTATGGGTATATCAACCAGTGGCGGCAGGGCAGTGGTGAGTTCGCCCTGTTTAAAAGAAAGGAGCGAGAGTTTCCTGCCGATATCCACCGCCGTGCTGATGTACTCCCGTCCGTGGATGCCGTCACGGGTAGGCCGCACGATTTCCGACATATCCGTCCACATTGAGTCGAATCCGTCGCCGGTGAATTTCCCCCGGTAGCCGGCCCCGGATACGGGAATCGAAGCGGTTTCGGCCTGATTCCAGGTGGTCAGGATGATGTCGGGAGTATAATAGCCGTTCCCCATCTGCTCGTAGGCCGGGTTTATCGCCAGGGACAGCAAGCCCTTGGTGCATTTCTGGACGCAGGAGAAACAACCCATGCACTCAAAGAAAAAGGTATTAACGTCGTCCAAGTTCCTGATATATTGCGTCTCCTGCCGGTAACGGTCGTAAACGCACGCTTTCTTGGCACAGTTATGGCACCCGGCGCAATCTTCCCGCCAGTCAACCACCCCGAACTTGCCGATTTTCGGCAGCCTGGGCGCTACTTTTTTAGTCTCGATGTGATACTTGTCAGGCATATATTGGTCTCAACTTATGTTGAAATTACCGTAACCAGGTCCGACACGACAGCCTCGTTGCCGCCGGAAAGAAGATGAATCCCCCTTAGTCCCGGCAACGATTTAAGTTTCTTTATGATTTCGGTGGCTATTTTCAGACCTTCTTTCCGCTGGGCTTCCAAGTCACCGGCGGCTTTCAGGCGGTCCAGGACACCTGCGGGAATAACAAAATCAGTATGAGAATCGAGCAGCTTCTGACCCTGAGCGGCGCCCGGCAGCGGCATTACTCCCGCCAGAATGGCTGTTTTTTTAGTGATACCTTCTTTAACCGCCGCTTCAAGCCACTGCTGAAACACTTCGACATCAAACACCGCCTGGGTCTGAATGAAGCTGGCGCCGGCAGCCACTTTTTTACCTAGTCGTAGGATGTTCAATTCCAGTGGTTTCATATAAGGGTTAGCGACCGCCCCTATCAGCATGGAGAACTCACCCTGTATTCTCGTACCGTCAAGAAGTCGTCCCTCATTCATCTTTTTTACCATGGCTATAAGCTGAATCGAATCTATGTCAAAGACATTAGCCGCCTGGGGACAATCTATCAGTGTCTGATGAAAACCGGACAGGCAAAGGACATTTTTTATGCCCAGAAATGCTGCCCCCAGCAGGTCGGACTGTAGGGCAATGCGGTTCCTGTCCCGGGTGACTACCTGATAGACCGGCTCGATACCCGCCTGCTTTAAAGCCACCGATGCGGCCAGGCTGGACATCGCCACACCGTAATGATTATCAGATACGTTCACCGCCGTCACGCGGTTACCGAAATTTTTAACACCTGCTTCGATAAACGCAGCATCGGTCCCGGCCGTCGGCAGATACTCGGCGGTAAAAATAAAATCCTTTCCGTTGAGTTTATCGGCCAGTTTGCTGTCAGGATTCATACCCGGTTCTCCTTGTTCGACGGGTTGATTGGTGAATTACCGGAATATCAGATTTGTAACACCATCGGTTGATTATTGTGAGCCAGAGCGGCTATCTTGAGGCAAAAATCCTCCAGTTGTCGCATAGTGTACTCTATACCTCGATCATCCATCTGGATTACTGCCACGCGGCCCTCACCCAACCCCGTTTCTCTAAGTAGCTCTTCAACTACTTCCGCCCGTTTCCGGGCTCTCATATTTCCTTCGAGATACCGGCACTCGCCTTCCTTACACGTCATCACAGCCACGCCGTCGGCGCCTGTCTCAAATGCTTTAATGAGGTAGCGAATATCCAATTTACCGGAACAGGGTAATGAAATCACCTTGATCTCATTTCCCGGCAGATGACAGTCCTGCATTAGCTGAGTCCGGTCATAGCTGGTGGCACAACCAAGCACCAGAATTTTTTGATATTTATTATTCATCGATCACCTTTACGGCAGTCCAGTTATCAGTTCCCGGATACTGTCGATATATGGTATACGGAAACCGTTTACCGTATTATTATAGTGAATTATTGCCACAATGTCAAGTGAAATAATTGCCCCCGGACTGGATATAAGCGTTAAGGGTTGGAAATCCTGATAAATGACCGGGGATTTTGAAGATCAGGGTGCGGGCTCCTGTTGTATCCTGGCTTGTTTTCTGTATAATGAAGGAAGAGTTATGACAAGAATATCATTCGTCGAAGCGAGCAGCGGGAAAAAAGCCGGGTAACACCGGAAAGAGGCTTTATCCAGGAGTGCGCCAGTGAAAAAGGAGTCTTCCGCAAAATCGGCCCGACGAGGGGGAAAAGGAGCTCCGTTAAAAACGCGGGATGTCAAGGCGCGTATTAAACCCTTCGCAGAATATCAAAATTACCTGAATGACATTTTCAACAGCCTTGAGGACGAACTGATAGTTATTGACCGGGACTATCGCATAATACAGGCTAACAAGGCTGCCCTGTCAAGATACGGCGGGCGCGGGCGGAGAATAATCGGGAAATCCTGTTACAAAATATCTCACGGCCAGTCCGAGCCATGCCGACCGCCCCATCATGAATGCCCGCTCCGGGAAGTATGGGAAACCGGTAAACCGGCGCGGGTAACTCACCGCCATATCTCTCAGGTCAAAGGTGAAGAGCGGGAAAGATACCTTGACATTATCGCCTCGCCAATTACAGATAGGCGGGGAAATGTAATAGCCGTTACCGAGTTGATGCGTGACGTGACGGAGGCGAAAGAGGCGGAATTGAGAAGCGTTGAAGCTTTCAAGAACCTCGTAGCTCTGAATACGATCGCTACCGCCGTGAACCAGTCGCTGGACCTGGATACCGTGCTTTACAGCGCCATTAAGAAGACGCTGGAAATAATGAAGAGGAACACCGGGGGAATACTGTTGCTGGATGAAGACAAGCAAATGTTATGCTACCGGGTCCATAGCGGCCTCTCCAGGGAGTATGCTCAATCCGTGTGTTTTCGTCCGGGTGAAGGTATCGTGGGGAAAGTAGCCCGGAGCGGCGAGGCCATTATGGTGGACGATGTCTCCACGGATCCCCGTGTTGCCCATCCCGGTCTTGTAGCTGCCGAAAGGCTGCGTGCTTTTGCCGCTATTCCGCTGCGGGTAAGAGATAAGGTCCTTGGAGTGCTTACCATTGCCAGCCATGATGCCCGCAAATTCTCTGCTGAAGATATCCAGCTCCTGGAAAGCCTCGCATCACAGATAGCCATCGCCGTAGAAAACGCTACGCTGCATCAGGAGGTGCAGCGTAAAGACGAGAGCCGCGGCGAGTTATTAGGCGAGATATTCTCCATCCAGGAGGAAGAACGGAGAAGAATCGCCCGGGAGCTGCACGACGAAACAAGCCAGTCTCTTGCCAGTCTGGCGGTCAGTCTTGAAGCGGTTGCCGTCATGTTGCCCTCCGGCGCCGATAAGGCCAGGGCCAGGTTAAAAAAGGTAGAGCAGGTCGCCCTTGGCGCTCTTGATGAGATACACAGGATTATATACGAGCTGCGGCCCACTTTACTCGATGATCTGGGGCTGGTTGCCGCCGTGCGCTGGCTGGCTAATAATAATCTGGGTGCCGCCGGCGTTGACGTTACCTTCAAGACTACTGGAAGGGTAAGAAGGTTAACCCCTAAAATGGAGACAGTTCTTTTCAGGGTTATCCAGGAAGCGGTGGCTAATATTGCCAGGCACGCCCATGCCAGGCACGCAGAATTAACACTCCGGTTTAAAAAGGATACCATTATTGTTCATATTAGCGACGATGGCGAAGGCTTTGGTGTGGAAGAGGCCATGAGTTCCAGGGACAGGCCGCGGGGATTAGGGTTGCTGGGTATGAAAGAAAGAGTGGAACTCGTGCGCGGCGTCTTAAATATCCGGTCGGTTCCCGGCAGCGGCACTGAAGTTGAAATGGTAATTCCCCTGAACCCGGAGGTCCCCGATGGATAAGATAAAGATTCTGGTGGTAGACGATCACGCCGTATTGCGCGATGGCATACATGCTCTGGTGGATCTGCACGATGACCTTGAAATAGTCGGAGAAGCATCCGAAGGAAAGGAAGCGGTCGCGAAGGCACAGGAGCTAATGCCTGATGTAGTGATTATGGACATCGCCATGCCCGGGATGGATGGCCTGGAAGCCACGCGCCGCATCAGGAAAAAACACCCCAAAATGAAGGTCCTGGTACTCACTCAGCACGACAATAAAGAGTATATATTATCGGTCATCAAGGCGGGAGCTGCCGGATACGTGCCCAAGCGGGCGCTAGTTTCAGAACTCGTATCGGCGATACGCTCTGTAAAGGAGGGGGACTCTTTCCTGTACCCGTCCGCGGCCGCAGCGCTGATTGAAGATTATCTTCAGCAGACAAAGGGCGAGGAGCCATACGACCAGTTATCGGCGAGAGAGAGAGAAATATTTCAGCTTATTGCCGAGGGGCATACCAGCCGGGAGATTGCCGAAATGTTGTTTCTTAGCCAGAGAACGGTCCAGGGACACCGTCTAAAAATAATGGAGAAGCTGAACTTGCACAACCGGACGGAACTGATCAAATATGCCATGCGCAAGGGAGTGGTAAGCCTGGATACATAGCAGAGAGCGGCACCCGGCGCTCGGCTG
>JBFYTX010000066.1:0-3447 GCA_041300345.1 Dehalococcoidales bacterium
GTGGCTGGTGTTCAGGGTGAAGATAATCTCTTTCTCCGACCGGGCGTTAATGAACTCTTTGACTAAAACGCGGGAGCCCTTGATGCCTTTGTCCGGATTGCCCTCGATGCGGTCGTTGACCTCCCGCGAGAACCAGTGCCGGCTCCGCGCGCCGCCGCAGCCGGGGAAGCGAGTATAGTAATCATTGATGACTTTAATAACCTGCCGTGGAACCAGCGTGGTGCAGGCGCTATCGAAGTAAACGGTGGGCATGCCATGCCGCCGCCTTTCTAACGAGGGGAAGTCCACCCTGATGTTCTCCGCCCATTTCTCGGTATCCAAAAGAGGCTCCGTAAAAAAAGCTAATGTAATTAGTAATATATTATATCCACCGTTAAAAATTCAAACCGTTATGGGTCTACCTATATAACGTTGGTGTCAAGGCCGGGAAAAATACGTATTGATGCTAAGTAGGCAATCGACGTCAACCAGGTCCCGATACATTCTTTTATTGAAGACCTTTACCGGCTGCGGTATAATCAGGCTGAAAAAGGGGAATGTAATGGGCAAGATCAGGATCGTTATCGCTGATGACCACGCCATGGTGAGACAGGGCACCCGCAGCCTGCTGGAGAGGGAGAATGATATGGAGGTGGTGGGGGAGGCCGGCGACGGCGAGGAGGCGGTAAAAGTCATCGAGCGCTTAAAGCCGGACGTGGCTATCCTCGATATAGCCATGCCCAAGCTTAACGGGGTTGAGGTCACACGACAGATAAAACCCCGCCTCCCGTCCACGGCGGTACTGATACTGACCGCTTACGATGATGACGAATACGTTTTCGCGCTTCTGGAAGCGGGAGCCGCCGGCTATTTGCTTAAAGACGTGGACAGCCGGGAGGTGGTTGACGCCGTCAGGGCGGTGTACGCCGGTGAATCGGTGCTGCACCCCGTCATAGCCCGGAAGGTCATCAGCCGCTTCAGACCTCCGCCCGCCGACGCCGGCAAGGAGAAACCGGCCATAGAGCTGAGTGAACGGGAAATGGAAGTATTGAAGCTGGCCGCCAGCGGTAAGAGCAATAGTGACATCGCCGATGCGCTGTTTATCAACGTGCGTACCGTCCAGGGGCATCTGAGCAGTATCTTCAACAAGCTTAGCGTGGGTTCCCGCACCGAGGCGATATTTCAGGCAGTGAGAAGGGGCTTGCTGTCTTTTGAAGAATTGTCTTAAAAGCAGGTAGTGAAATAACCACGGTAAAGGAAATATCGGGTAAGATAAAACGCTGGGTCGCGGCGGTGCCGCGGAGCTACCACCTGCTGGTAGTAGCCGTGTTGCTAGCGCTCCTGATAATCATACACTATCACGAGACCTTCGCCCATGTATGGCTCCTGGAGAGGATCAATTCTGTATTAGAGTTCGGCCTGACGCGCCAGACTTTCGGGCGAATTCTCTTTCTGGTACCGGTAACTTATGGAGCCTTAACGCTGGGCAGAGGGGCGGGCATCAGCATACTGGCGCTGGCGATTGCCTCGATGCTGCCCCGCGTCTTTCTGATTTCGGAAACGCCGAAGGAAGCCCTGTTCGAAACTATCGGGGTCATTTTTACCGGGCTCCTAATCGTCCTGCTTATCGACGTCCTGCAGAAGGCGGGACACAGGCTTGCCGAGCTCGAGAAGGCGCATAAAACTCTCGATGTACAGGTTGAAAGGCTGAGTATGCTGCATGCCATGTCCAGTGCCGTCAGCCAGTCCTTGAAGGTCGAAGATATCCTGGCTGCCGTAGACATGATAAGGCAGCTCATTCAAACCGAAACCGCCTGGTTATATCTCTGGGACGAAGAGAAACGATGGTTGAAGCTGGCAGTTTCTAAAGGACTACCCGGTCCGAAATTGCCTGAGATCGTCAGGCCGGGAGAAGGGTATAACGGCAAAGCGATTATGTCAAGACAGGCTGTCATTATCGAAAACGCTCTGTCGGAATCGGGAGTATCTTCCACGCCCGGGAAGCAGCATGACCTGCAAAGCGCGCTCGTCGTCCCCTTGATCACCAAAGGCGAGTCAGCCGGCACCCTGGGTGTCGGCTCGCGGCTGGCGCACCACTTCTCCACGGACGAAGTAGATCTGGTCCGCGCCGCTGCTGACCAGTTGGGCATGGCTCTGGAAAACGCCCGACTCTATGAGAGGGAGCGAATGATAGCCGAGGCTTTACGCGCCTCGGAGGAAAGCTACCGGCAATTATTTGAAAGCTCCAGCGACGCCATATGGGTCCATGACCTTAACGGAAGAATCATGGCGGTGAACGGTGCTTTTGAAAAACTTACCGGGTACGAACGCAGTACCCTGCTCGATGCCAATATATCCGTGCTTCTCTCGGAGCATGGAAAAAGCCAGATAGACAGAGAGGCGCATGACGTGGTGCTTCACGGCAAGAACGCTGATCCCATCGAACAGGAGCTGGTCCGGAGAGACGGCAGTATTGCTATCATTCAAATCGGGACCAGTTTGATAACCAAAGATGGACAGCCGTGGGCGTTCCAGCATACCGCGCGCGACATTACCGAAGAAAAAAAGGTCCATGACAACCTGAAATACTACGTGCAGAAAGTCAGCCAGGCCCAGGAAGCGGAGCGCAAGCGCATTGCGCGGGAGCTGCATGACGTAACGGCTCAAAGCCTGGTCACGGTCATCAGAAACCTGGATGAATTAGCTTCAGGCCACGCCAGTTACTCCGTAAAGGAAATCCAGGAACAGGCGAGAGATATCCTCAGAGAGATACGTCGGTTCAGCCAGCAACTCCGGCCTTCCGTACTGGATGACCTGGGACTAGTGCCGGCGGTAAAGTGGCTGGCGGCGGATCTGACCAGGAACTATAGCATACCTGTCGACGTCAAGGTGGTCGGCGAGCCGCACCAGCTTCCGCCTGATGCCGAGCTAACACTATTCCGCATTACCCAGGAGGCATTGACCAATGTACAAAAACATTCCGGGGCCAGCCGCGCCGGTGTCGTAATCGAATTTGCCGATAAGACCACCAGGGTAACGGTCGACGACAACGGCCGGGGATTCGAGATACCGGAAAGGATGGGAGACCTGGCCAGGAGCGGCCGGCTCGGTCTAGCGGGGATGCAGGAGCGCGCTCAATTGCTGGGAGGGACCTTGACTATCGTTAGCGGGCGCGAGAAAGGTACCAGCCTGACCGTGGCAGTGCCATCGTAGGCATTTATAGTTAAACCAAAACAAACGAATAACGTCATAAAAATATCGGGCTCCTATGATGGTTTATAGGGGCTTTTTATGTTTTCAGATAAATTGGGTACTTTTTCCCCTGGATTTGGGGCGTTTATATCAGCAATATGAGCACTTTTTCGCATACCGACCAGGCCGGCACCCGTTATTCTTATTAGAAACGCTCTCTATTATGCACATACTCTAATCACTTACCATTTACCGGGGCGGTGTGGTGGAAAGAGC
>JBFYTX010000098.1:0-4686 GCA_041300345.1 Dehalococcoidales bacterium
ATATATACATAAGGACCTGTACTATCCTTACTTTTCCGCACTATAAGTAACCCCGAAAATGTAAAATATATTTTACAGGACACGATTGTCTTGACACTTGACAAGACAAGACAGCCGTGATATTATTTATATTGGTAACAATGCCCCTAATGTTTTTTGTTTCAACTTTCCAAGAGTAAATACCCGTTATATCGCGGCATACGCACGCATGTCTTCGTTCCGAATGATTTGCGCTAAAAATACCCAGAACTGTCGTTTTCTGTTTTAAGGAGTAGAGATGGCTGTAAAGACGCCCGCGCCGGCACCCAAATCCCCCCCACCGATTTCCAGAAAGTCCTATGCCAGGCTGCCCGAAGTGCTTGAAGTCCCCAACCTGATCAAAGTCCAGCTCGATTCTTTCCAGCGGTTCCAGGAAGACGGGCTGCAGCAGCTCCTGGAAGAGATATCGCCGATCAGGGACCTGACCGGCAACCGTCTCGAGCTGAGCTTCGCGGCCTACGAGTTCCGCGAGCCCCGGCCCGGCCATTCCGAGCAGGAATGCCACGAGAGAGACCAGACCTTTTCCGCGCCGCTGTACGTCAAGGTGCGCCTGCTGGTGAAAGAGACCGGCGAAATCAAAGAGCAGGACCTGTTCTTCGGCGACATACCGCTGATGACGGCCAAAGGCACCTTCATCACCAGCGGCGCCGAACGAGTGGTAGTCAGCCAGCTGCTGCGCTCGCCGGGAGTCTATTACTCCAGCGAAGAAGACCCTGTATCCGGCCGCGATCTTTGCGGGGCCAAACTCATCCCCACCCGCGGCGCCTGGCTCGAGTTCGAGACCAGCAACCGCAACGTGATATCGACCAAGATAGACGGCAAAAGAAAGATACCCATCACCACGCTGCTCAGGGCCATCGGCTACAGCAGCGATAAAGAGCTTTTAGACCTCTTCCCTAAAGAGGACGGCGCCAGCGACCATCATTATATCAAGACGACCATGGAGCGCGAGCCCCTCATCAAGGACGAAAAAGACGCCGTGATGGACATCTATAAAAAGCTCCATCCCGGCGAGCTACCCTCGCTGGAAAACGCCAGGAAGCTGATACGGAGCCTGTTCTTCGACCCCGCGAGGTACGACCTGGGCAACGTGGGGCGGTATAAGCTCAACAAACGGCTGGGGCTGAACGTCAGCCTCAAAGAGCGGACACTGACCAAAGAGGACATCGTCGAAATAATCAGGCATATCCTGTTAGTCAACAACGGCCAGGACCACAGCGACGACATCGACCACCTGGGCAACCGGCGGGTCAGGACCGTCGGCGAGCTGGTGCAGACCCAGTTCCGCATCGGTTTCCTGAGGCTGGAGCAGGTGGTCAGGGAGCGCATGAGCATCATCGGCACGGAAGCGGTGACGCCCAGCGCCCTGGTCAACATACGACCGATCGTGGCGGCGGTCAGGGAATTCTTCGGGGGGTCGCAGCTATCACAGTTCATGGACCAGACCAACCCGCTGGCGGAGCTAACCCATAAGCGAAGGCTTTCAGCCATGGGGCCCGGCGGCCTCTCGCGCGAACGCGCCGGGTTCGAAGTCAGGGACGTCCACTTTTCCCACTACGGCCGCATCTGCCCTATCGAGACACCGGAAGGCCCGAACATCGGCCTGATAGGGTCACTGGCCACTTACAGCATCATTAACGAGTACGGGTTCATCGAGACGCCGTACCGCAAGGTCATCAACACGATGACCACTAAAGATAAAAAACTGGCCGGGCGGACGGCGGGCGAAGACATCCCCGACGAGAAAGGCAAAACGCTGGTAGAAACCGGCACCTTGATCACCCCGGAGCTGGCCGCCAAGCTGGCGAAGCTGAAATCGAAGAAAATCAAGGTCGTCCCGTTCGTCTCCGACGAAATCGTCTACATGCCGGCCGACGAAGAAGACCAGTACATCATCGCTCAGGCCAACGCTCCGCTCGACGAGAATAACCAGTTCAAAGAGAAAAGGATCGAGGCCAGGCTGGCCGACGGCTACCTGCTGGAACCGCCGGAAAACATCCAGTACATGGACGTGTCGCCCAAGCAGGTGGTGAGCGTGGCCACGGCCCTGACGCCGTTCCTGGAGCACAACGACGCCAACCGCGCCCTGATGGGTGCCAACATGCAGAGGCAGGCAGTGCCGCTGGTGCGGCCTGAAGCGCCGCTGGTGGCCACGGGCATGGAAATGGAAGCCGCCAAGCACAGCCGGCAGGTGATCTTCGCGCAGCACGCGGGCGTGGTGACCGAGATCGCCGGCAACATCGATGAAAAACTGAATACCAAGTACCGCATCGTCATCACCAGGGACGACGGCACCAAAGATACCTACGACCTGATGAAGTTCGTCCGCACCAACCAGGGGACGTGCATCAACCAGCGGCCGCTGGTCAGCAAAGGCCAGCGCATCGAGGCCGGGCAGGTCCTGGCCGACAGCTCCGCCACGGAAAAAGGCGAGCTGGCTTTGGGACAGAACGTGACGGTGGCGTTCATGAGCTGGGAAGGCTATAACTTCGAAGACGCCATCATCCTCAGCAGTCGAATGGTGGAAGAAGACATGTTCACCTCCATCCACATCAACAAGCACGAAGTGGAGGCCAGGGACACCAAGCTTGGCCCGGAAGAGATCACCCGCGACATCCCCAACGTCGGCGAGGAAAGCCTCAGAGAGCTCGACGAGGACGGGATCATACGCATCGGGGCCGAGGTAAGGCCGGACGATACGCTGGTGGGGAAGATCACCCCTAAAGGCGAGACGGAGCTCTCGGCCGAGGAAAAGCTGCTCAGGGCCATCTTCGGGGAAAAGGCCAGGGAGGTCAAAGACACCTCGCTGAGGGTGCCTCACGGGGAATGGGGCAAAGTCATCAACGTTAAAGTCTACACCCGCAAGGACAGCCGGGACGGCGGGGACGACCTGCCGGCCGGGGTCAACCAGTGGGTGCAGGTCTGGATAGCGCAGAAGCGCCGCGTATCGGTGGGGGACAAGCTGGCGGGGAGACACGGCAACAAGGGCGTCATCGCCCTCATCGCCCCTAAAGAGGACATGCCGTTCCTGCCGGACGGGACGCCGATAGATATCATCCTGGACCCCATCGGGGTGCCCTCCCGCATGAACATCGGGCAGGTGCTGGAGACACACCTGGGCTGGGCGGCCCAGATACTAGGCTTCCGGGCGCTGACGCCGGTCTTCGACGGGGCCGACGATACGGCCATCGAGGACGCGCTGTGCCGCGCCTGGATCGTTGGGCAGTCAGGGGCCTCAGACCCCAACCCCGGCAAGGACAGGAAGCCTTTCAAACAGGACGTGGCCGAGGCCTGGGTAAAGAGCCGGGGCTATGACGGAAAGGCGGTCTTCGATGAAAAATTACACGGCAAAGCCAAGGACATCGGCCTGCGGCTCTGGCTGGAAACGTTGAACATACCGGCCAAAGACCTGGGGGCAGAAGACCTGAAACTGGTGGTGGAAAAGGTCAACCGCGAGGGGAAATTCGCGCCGCCCACCTACGGGAAGCTGATGCTCCACGACGGGCGCACCGGCGACGTGTTCGACCAACCGGTAACGGTCGGCAACATCTACATGATGAAGCTGATACACCTGGTGGAAGATAAAGTGCACGCCCGCTCCACCGGTCCCTACTCGCTCATTACCCAGCAGCCGCTGGGAGGCAAGGCGCAGTTCGGCGGGCAGCGGTTCGGGGAAATGGAAGTCTGGGCCCTTGAAGCCTACGGCGCCGCCCACAACCTCCAGGAAATGCTGACCATAAAATCGGACGACGTGACGGGCAGGGCTAAAGCCTATGAGTCCATCATCAAGGGAGACGACATCCTCCAGCCCGGCGTGCCGGAATCGTTCAAGGTGCTGGTTAAAGAGCTCCAGAGCCTGGGTCTGGCACTGGAAGTGATCAACGAGGAAGAGACCAAGGTAGCCTCCGCCGAGGAAACGATGGAGGAAGCCTACAAGCTGGAGACGGAGACGAAGGAAGTCGAAGCGCCGCGCTGGAAAGAGGTAGATGAAAATGTTCGAGATTAACGATTTTGATGCGGTGCGCATCTCGCTGGCCTCACCCGAACAAATACGGAGCTGGTCGTACGGCGAAGTCACCAAGCCGGAGACGATCAACTACCGCACGCTGAAACCGGAAAGGGACGGCCTTTTCTGCGAAAGAATATTCGGCCCGACCAAGGACTTCGAGTGCTACTGCGGCAAATACAAGCGGATACGCTATAAGGGCGTCATCTGCGACAAGTGCGGCGTGGAGGTGGCGAGGGCCAAGGTGCGCCGGGAGCGCATGGGGCATATCGAGCTCGCCTGCCCGGTCAGCCATATCTGGTTCGCCAAGGGCATACCGAGCCGGATAGGCCTGATTCTAGACCTTTCGCCGCGGAGCCTGGAGCACGTCCTCTATTTTTCACAGTACATCGTCACCTCGGTCGACGAAAAGGCCCGCGAAGAGGCCATCAAGCAGCTCGAGGCGAACAACCTGCAGACCACCGATGAACGGCAGAAAGCCAACGAGGGGAAAGTCGCTGAAATGGAATCGGAAAAAGCGACCGTCGAAGAGATCAACAAGACCCGCGGCCAGTTCGTCGACGAAAAGAGCAAACTGGAAGACGAGCTGACGACGGAGACGGCCAAACTCAACGAGCTCCACGTGAAGGAACTGCTGACCG
>JBFYTX010000111.1:0-9135 GCA_041300345.1 Dehalococcoidales bacterium
CCAGGCCCTGCATGGCCCCATAACCCAGGATGCCGATTCCGATGCCCGGGCCGAGGGCTCCCAGCCCGATGGCCAGACCTGCCGCTAACGCCTTTACTGCTTCTGCGTCCATTACACTTCCTCCTTATTATTATTCTATCCCGAATATTCTAATGTGACTCATGTTCATGAGAAGCCACCGCCATAGTCGCGAATACCAGGGTCAGCCCGCTGAAGATAAGGGCCTGGACCAGACCGATGAGAAGTTCCAATCCGTAAAACGGCAGCGCCAGCACCCACGGCACCAGGAACGCTGCGATCAGCAGGAGAATCTCGCCGGCGGTCATATTGCCGAAGAGACGAAAGGTAAAACTGATGATACGGATAAACATGCTGAGCAGCTCCAGCCCACCCACGAAAATACCTACGGCGCCGGAAAAGATATTCATGATATTTATTTTGCCGCGGAAGATCTGTCCCAGGCTGTGGAAAAAAGGTCCGAAATTAAAATACTGGCGGAGCCAGCTTATGCCGAAAGTCTTGAGCCCGAAAAAGGCCACAAAAACGAACGACGCGATGGCGATGGCCAGCGGTGTGTTGGCGTCCGTATTGGCGCCCCTGATCAACTCGTGTTCGCCGTAGGTTATGGAACCAAAGCCGGGGACGAGACTGAGCCAGGCGTTAAACAGGACAAAGAGAAAAATGGTACAAACGAAAGGGAAAAACCGCCGGCCGTTCACTTCGCCGGCAATGCTCTTACAGAGGTCAAAGATCCAGCCGAGGACGAACTCAAAAACGGACTGTAAGCGGCCGGGGACGACCTTAAGGCGGCGGGTAATGAGCCAGCTGACTAATACCAGGACAACTACAGTCAGCCAGCCGGCCAGGATAGTATTGGTAATCGGTAGTCCGAAGATATGAAAAAGCGCCGGCGCGGGGAGATGGGGTTCCGGAGCGGGCACGCTTAACCAGCTGGGCAGGCCAATATCACCGATGATACTTTTGCCCAGGGGACCGGCCATAAAACCGATAACGAGAATCGCCAGACCAACGATGACAACAATAACTAATACGGGAAAAGAACAGCCCAGGCAGCCGCGCCTCTTCTTCGGCCCGGTCGCCGCCACTAGCCGTTCCCCTTATTTATACTGGTGTTCAGAAGGGGTCTAATCATCCGATAAGCACCGTAGACCGCTAAAACCAGCCCCGCCAGCAGCCCGATGATCGTGTAAACCGCCCTTTTGTCACCGAGCCACCAGCCGGCTAATGTCCCCCCGGCAATGCAGGTCGCGATGTAAAAGCCGATGCCGGTCACCCTGAGGGCCGGTACCCATTTATTCATGCCGACCTCGCTGCCGCCAACCCTGAAAATGATAGCAGAACTAACTAGCCGGGGTCAAATGAATAGGCTATAAGATATAGTACCGTAATGAGAAGTATTAATAGAGTCTTTAGCGGGACACTTACCGGACGCGCTTGCCCTTGAAAGGAGAGCTTCCGAAATCTCCGGCTTTCACCTCACCGGAGATATCATCCCCGATGACCTCGCCGGTAATAGTAAGGTGCATTTTGCCCATCGGGCTCTCGACATCGTTTTCCCAGCTAAACCGGTTGCCGTTAACCTGGCCGTTAATATCGCTTTTGCCCATCTGGCTTTCAGCTGTGCCGGTAAGGACGCTTCCCTTTGTCTTAAAAACGAATGTTTCATCCATTTTACCCATCGGCGTGTCGATTTCTATTTTATAGGTACCGTCAACAGGCATGATGTCCCCCCGTCTATCGCGTATTTTCAACTTCAAAGCATAATAACATCGTGCCGGGTCGCTGTCAAATGAAAAAGCCCCGGGTAAAATCCGGGGCTTTCCAATACTCTTATGAGGCAGGGTGATTAAGACTTGCGCTTATCGAAATCATCGAGGTCCAGGGTGTTGATGAAGTCGTAGAAAGCGGACATTTTTTTCTTCATCTCTTCATCGTTGACGCGGGGCAACTTGGCCCCTTTTATGCCTTCGCCCTCTTCAAAGATGGGCTTGCCCGTCTCGCCGTCCAGCAAGATGCCGGCCTTTTCCAGCACCGATTCCTCGGCATAGATGGGGACGCCGGTCCGCACCGCCAGCGCCAGCGCGTCGCTGGGACGGGAGTCGACTTCCACCTGCTTGCCGTCGACGTCCAGGATGACCCTGGCGAAAAACGTATCGTTCTTGAGGTCGTTGACGATGATGGAGTTGACCGCCGCGCCGAGGGTATCGATTACCGAGCTCAGGAGGTCGTGGGTCAGGGGGCGGGGCACGGCCACGCCCTGCAGCTTTACGGCGATGGCATCCGCTTCAGCCGGGCCGATCCAGATCGGCAGATAGCGGTCGGAGGCCTTTTCTTTCAGGATGACCACCCGCTGGTAGTTCATCAGGCTGACCCGTATACTGTCAATCGTCATTTCTAACATGATCTGGCCTCCCTTCCCTGCTCTCAACCTTCAAAAGTAATTCTAAACCCTGGCAACGACCCTGTCAAATGTTTCTTTTCATATTTTTGAATTGCAAATCGGATTGGAAAATATGCTATAATGTATCGTCACCCTGCCCGAATTCTACCGCTTAACAACGGAGGACAGAGAATGAAACCAAGGCCCGGGGCCGTCGTCTGGTTCAATGAAGTGACCAAAAATGACATCCCGCTGGTGGGCGGGAAAGGTGCTAACCTGGGGGAGATGACCAACGCCGGGATACCGGTTCCCCCGGGCTTTATCGTTACCGCCGCCGCCTACTTCGACTTCATTGAAAAGGCAGGCCTTCACGACAAGATCAAGACCCTCCTCGACCCCATCGATGTCCACAACAGCAAACAGCTCCAGGAAATCGCCGCCAAGGTACAGAAACTGGTCACGGACGCCAAAATGCCCCCCGAGACAGCCAAAGCCATCCAGGAAGCCTACGGAAAAATGGGCAAGGGGCTGGTGGCCGTGCGCTCTTCCGCTACCGCCGAGGACCTGCCGGAAGCCTCCTTCGCCGGGCAGCAGGCCACCTTCCTTAACATTGAGGGCGATAAGGACGTGGTCGTAGCGGTGCAGGAGTGCTGGGCTTCGCTGTTCGGGGCGCGGGCGATTTTCTACCGGCAGGAGCAGGGCTTCGAGCACTTTAAAGTAGGCATCGCCGTGCCGGTGCAGCGTATGGTGCAGTCACGGGCAGCCGGGGTCATGTTTACCGTGGAACCTACCACCAGCGATAAGGGAAAGCTGATCATCGAGGCCGTCCTGGGACTGGGTGAGATGATCGTCTCCGGGGACGTCACGCCCGACCACTATGTCATCGATAAGAAGAGCGTAAAAATAATCGAAAAACAAATCAAGAAACAGGAGTGGAAGCTGGTCAAGAAGGCCGGCGCCCACGGCAAAGCCGACAATACCAAGATCATCCTGACACAGGAAGAGCAGGCCAAGCAGAAGATAACCGACGCCGAGATAATTCAGCTGGCTAAAATAGGGCTGACCCTGGAAAAGCACTACGATTTCCCGCAGGACGTCGAGTGGGCCACGGAAGACGGCACAATCTATATCGTGCAGACCCGCCCGATAACGACTCTCAAGGAAACGGCGGGAGTGGCTCATGACATCGATGCCACCCTGCTCCTGTCCGGGGCGCCGGCCAGTCCGGGAGTGGCTTCCGGGCCGGTCAAAATCGTGCCCGACCCCTCGCAAATTGATAAAGTCATGGATGGGGACGTCCTGGTGGCGGAAATGACCACGCCGGATTTCGTCCCGGCGATGAAGCGGGCGGCGGCCATCGTTACCGACCGCGGCGGCCGGACGGCCCATGCCGCTATCGTCAGCCGCGAGCTGGGCATCCCGTGCGTCGTCGGTACGGAGAAGGCCACCGCTATCCTTAAGGACGGGCAGACCATCACCGTCGACGGCAGCAACGGCAAGGTCTACGCCGGTAAAATAGAAGTCCAGACGGACGTCAAGGTACGCGCCCGCGGCGAGGTCAAGACCAGGACCAAGCTTCTCGCCAACCTGGCACAACCGGAGATAGTCGACCGTGTAGCCATGAGGGACGTCGACGGCATCGGCCTTTTGCGCGCCGAGTTCATGGTCGCCGAGATCGGCGAGCACCCGAGCGCCATGATCGAAGAAGGGCGCGGCCGCGAGTTCTCTGAAAAGCTCGCCGCCGGCCTCACCAAGTTCGTCAAGGCCTTCCATCCGCGCCAGGTGGTCTACCGCACCAACGATTTCAAGAGCAACGAATACAAGGCGCTCAAGGGCGGCGAGAAGTTCGAGCAGGACGAGGAAAATCCGATGATCGGCTACCGCGGGGCTTCACGCTACATTACGGACATCGCCACCTTCAAGCTGGAGCTGGACGCCATTAAAAAGGTCAGGGAAAAATACGAAAACCTCTGGGTGATGATACCCTTCGTCCGCACGGTAGCGGAAATGGCGGGCACGATAAAGATCATGGCCGGGGAAGGGCTGAAGCGCTCTCCAAACTTCAAGCTCTGGATGATGTGCGAGGTGCCTTCCAACGTCATCCTGCTGGATGAATTCATCGCCACCGGCATCGACGGGATATCGATAGGCTCCAACGACCTCACCCAACTCACGCTGGGCATCGACCGCGACAGCGCCCGTTTAGCGTCCACCTTCGACGAGCGTAACGAGGCCGTCATGCTGTCCATCGAGAAAGTGGTGAAGGGGTGCAAAGCCGCCGGCGTGACCTGCTCCATCTGCGGGCAGGCGCCTTCCGTATATCCGGAGATCACCGAGAAGCTGGTGGAGTGGGGCATCACCTCGATATCCGTCAGTCCGGACATGATCGACACCACGCGGGACATCATCGCCAGGGTAGAGAAAAAGCTGGGGATAAAGTAAAACAACAATAACTACCGGTGGCGAGCGTAACGACCCGTTTTTTCAGGCTCGATTCGTTTTGTAAAAAGGTGTTTTGAAATTTTTTCCATTTTGTAGCTGAACAGGGTATTCGTTTTAGTATTTTAGCTTCGATTCGTTCCGTTGATTTTTACTCATTTTCCATCATCCAGATAATATTCGTTCCGTGGTTTTTTATTTCGTTTATCAAGGAGTGTTTTCACGCCCATGGTTCACCCCATACAGCGTACCGCAAAACCGAGAAAAGGGGAAGGGGAAAATGTCGCGAGCGGGGCGTCGAACAAAGGGAGTTATTAAGAGGGGCGTTAGCCCCTCTTTTTTTACTCCCCTCTTCCTTTGGCAAAGGAAGGGGGCCAGGGGGATGGATTGAACCTCTCCTCCTATCCCCCTCTCCGTACACGGAGAGGGGGAACTAAAGGGGGTGAGGTTATGAACAACTTGCACTTTATTCTCTTAACTGTTAAAAATATACCGATGATTGAACAGCTTCATGTCCGCCAGCTTACCGAGGAGCGGGAAGAAAGCCTTTCGCCCCACGCCGTTAAAAGCAAAGACTCCCGGGGCAGGCAAAAGCCGGAGCCGCCCGATCCTATCCGCACCTGTTTCCAGCGCGACCGCGACCGCATTATCCACTCCATGTCCTTCCGCCGCCTGAAGCACAAGACGCAGGTGTTCATCGCACCCCTCGGCGACCATTTTGTTACCCGCCTGACCCATACACTGGAGGTCGCGCAGATCGCGCGCACCATCGCCCGCGCTCTCAACCTCAACGAAGACCTGGCGGAGGCCATCGCCCTGGGGCACGACCTGGGGCACACGCCGTTCGGGCACTGGGGGGAGGATACGCTCAACGAGCTTTACCGCGAGGGTTTCCGTCACAACGAGCAGAGCCTGCGTATCGTCGACCTGCTGGAGAAGGACGGGCGGGGTTTGAATCTGACCTGGGAGGTAAGGGACGGCATCGTCAACCACTCCAAGAGCAGCGCGGCCGTCCTCGGCAAAGACTGGGGAGAGGTCGGCACCCGCGAAGGGGAGACGGTCAAGATCGCCGACATGGTGGCCTACATCAACCATGATATCGGCGATGCTATTCGGGCGGGCGTGCTTACCGAACTGGACCTGCCCCGCGGCGCCATCAAAACGCTGGGGATTACTCACTCGCAGCGCATCAACACCATGGTGACGGACATCGTTAAAAGCTCGTGGGACGTGCGCGCCGGCGTTACAAAACTCAAGAAACCCGCCATCGTGATGAGCCGCCCGGTACTCAACGCCGCGGAGACGCTGCGTGATTTCCTCTTCGAGCGGGTCTACACGCCCGGCACCGGTCGCGCCGATGCCGCCAGCGCCCGGGAAGTCATCGAGTTTTTATACCGTTATTTTAACGGGCACGCGGACCGGCTGCCGGCGGAATACCGCCTCCACGCGGACACCGTCGAGCGTGGGACGGTCGACTACATCGCTGGCATGACTGACCAGTATGCTTTAAACCTGGCGGAAGAGCTGAAAAAACAATAGTGAATACGAAGAGTTCCATTTCAATATGACTGACTTTTTTATACTCACCCCCTGACCCCCTCTCAAACAGGTGTATTTTCGGCTATTCGGTTTTTTCTTTTGTTTGAAAGGGGGAATAAAAGAAAGAGGGGTTTCACCCCTCTTAGACGCCCCGGCTATGATAATAAAATACATGGAGAAGAATTTGAGAGGGGGCGAAGCCCCCCTCTCTTTTTAACTCCCCTCTCCAGCCAGGAATATCTTTGAAGGCCTCCCAATGTCTCCGGCTGGAGAGGGGTCAGGGGTGAGGTTAGCACGGACAATTAAAAGTAGACATTACCATAAAGAACGCCCGATACAGCCAACTATTGATTTTCCCCGTTCCCCGTCTTATAATCAGTCGTCACGGTTTTATCCGCGGTGAAAGGAGGGCAATATGCTGAAGGACTTCAAGGCATTTATCCTCAGGGGAAACGTCGTCGACCTAGCCGTGGGCATTATCATCGGCGTGGCCTTCGGGGCCATCGTAGCATCGTTTGTCAACGACGTTTTAATGCCTCCCATCGGCCTGGGACTGGGCAATATCGACTTCGCTAACATGATGGTCGTCCTTAAAGAAGGGGCAATAACCCCGGGTCCTTACGAATCGCTGGCGGCCGCCAAAGATGCCGGCGCGACTGTCATCGCCTACGGCGTGTTCATCAACACCAGCATCAACTTCCTGATCGAGGCGGCGGTGGTCTTTTTCTTCGTGGTGCGGCCGATCGCCCATATGTACGCCCGCCGGAAGGCAGCCGAACCGGCGCCGCCGGCAACGACGAAAGATTGCCCTTACTGCTTTACGGCGATATCACTAAAGGCAACGCGCTGCCCGAACTGTACCTCGGAATTGAAATGATATACTAAGAGGGGCGTTGAAGAAAAGCGAAGCCCGCCTTCCCCTAAAACCCCTTTCCCTCAATGGGATACGGCGGGGGTGAGGGTGAAAACGCCAGCATGACCGACCAGTACGCTTTAAGGAAAACTGAAGAACTTAAATAAAATACGGAAAGGAGCTACGACTGGATGACAGAGAGTTTTGGTAACATGGTTAAAACCAGGGTTCAGAACTACCGGGACTTCGGGGCTCCGACAATAATCGGCATTGCGATTGTTTTTGCCGTAGTAGCGTCCCGGCGGTCCGATTCCTCCATGGAGCACTGGCTGGGGCTGGGGGTATCTCTGGGGCTGATAACGCTGGGCTTCATCTTTGCCACCCAGAAGAAAAGCCTGATGTTCTGGGCGCGTATCCTAACGGCTTTCGGCTTCGCCTACATGCTTTACAACATCGATATCGGCGATTGGCAAAAAGCCGGCGAGGCTGTAGCAGCTATCGCAGCCGGCTTAATACTTATACCGGGTAAAAAACACGAAATCAAATACTAGGCTTTTCCCTTAATAACAATATGATAACCATCATCGACTATAACGCCGGCAACATCCGCAGCGTCCAGCGCGCCTGCGCGGAGGTCGGCGCCGAAGCCCGGATTACCAGCGACCCCGCGGCGGTGGCCGGAGCGGAGAAACTGATCTTCCCGGGGGTAGGCGCGGCGCCCAGCGCCATGGCCTTCCTGCGAACGACGGGGCTGGACAAAGCGTTGACCGGCGCCTTCCGGGCGGGTACTCCGGTCTTAGGGGTCTGCCTGGGGACGCAGATCGTCCTGGAAAGCTCGGAGGAAGGCGGCCAGCCGTGCCTGGGACTGGTGCCCGGACGGACCGTCCGTTTCCGGCTAAAAGACAAAACCTTAAAGATACCCCACATGGGCTGGAACGAGGTCAGGTCGGTGAAACCCCACCCCCTGCTCGATGGGATAAAGGCGGGCGACGAGTTCTACTTCGTCCATTCTTATTACCCTAAGCCGGCCGATAATAAATACGTGTACGCCGTTACCGATTACGGCGGCGACTTCTGCTGCGCGCTGGGGTATAAAAACCTCTTCGCGGTACAGTTCCACCCGGAAAAGAGCGGTCGACTCGGCCTGGAAATGCTGGAGAGGTTTACCCGGTGGGAGGGAAAGTAAAATAATAGAAGTTAAACCTTATGCTCAGTAAACGATTGGTAGTATGTTTAGACGTCCGCGGCGGCAAGCTGGCGAAAAGCGTTAAGTTCGCCGGAACGAAGGACATCGGCGACCCCGTCTCTAAGGCCCGCCAGTACTATGAGGACGGGGTCGACGAGCTCGTTTTCTACGACATCACGGCCTCGCAGGAAGACCGCGATATCATGATCGGGTTCGTGGAAAAAGTGGCCTCGCAAATCTTTATCCCCTTCTCGGTAGGCGGCGGGATACGGTCGGTAAAAGATGCCACCAAACTCCGCAGCGCCGGAGCGGAAAAGGTCAACGTCAACACCGCGGCGGTCAAGCGGCCCGCCCTCATCACGGAAATCGCCGACGCCATAGGGTCGCAAAGCGCCGTGCTTTCCATGGACGTACGGCGGGTCAGCCCCACGCCAGAGATACCCTCGGGCTATGAAATCGTCATTAACGGCGGCCTGACGCCCACCGGCATCGACGCTTTAGGATGGGCGAAAAAGGGCGAGGCGCTGGGGGCAGGGGAGCTGGTGGTGAATTCTATCGACGCCGACGGCACCAAAGACGGCTACGAACTGAAGCTGACGCGGATGCTGGCCGACGCCGTCGGGATACCGGTCATCGCCTCGGGCGGGGCGGGCAAGCCGGAGCATCTCTACGAAGTGCTTACCGAAGGCCGCGCCGACGCCGCGCTGGTGGCGTCTA
>JBFYTX010000131.1:0-5821 GCA_041300345.1 Dehalococcoidales bacterium
GCGACACGCTGGGCTACGATAATCCCTTCACTATCTACGACAGCACCCGCATACTGGCGGAAAAGGTGGGTCTCCCCATTGAGCTCCACTGTCACGACGACCTCGGTATGGCGGTGGCCAACTCGATCAGCGGGGCGATGGGGGTTATCGACGGGGGGCAGGACGCCTATATCAACACGACTATCAACGGCATCGGCGAGCGGGCGGGCAACGCCGACCTCATTGCGATTGTCCTGGCAGCCAAGAAATCCAAGGACGTCGAGAAGCGTTACGACCTGGGCGGGTCGATCAAGCTGAAGCTGGCCTCGAAGGTATCCAAGTTCGCCAGCTATGCCTTCGACGTCCCCATACCGATAAACCAGCCGGGCGTCGGCGCCAACGCCTTCGCCCATGCCTCCGGTATCCATGCCGACGGCGTCCTTAAGGACCCCGGCAACTACGAGCTCTATAGCTACGAGGAGCTGGGGCGTGGCGACCCCATAAAAGTGGAGACGGGCCGCGAGATCATCGCCGGCCAGTATAGCGGCATCTCCGGCTTCGGGCACGTCATGGGCAAGCTCGAAGTGACTTTCAAGACCCGGGAAGAGGCCAACGAGATCCTCGAGCTGGTCCGCTACGCCAACGTGGAAGCCCACAAGCCGCTGGTCGAGGACGAGCTGAAATTCATCGCCAGGTACCCGCAGATAGCCAAGAAACTGCTGACGATGACACCGCTGGAATAGGCTGATGCAGCCCGGGCTTAAGCTTCGCTACATCTACGAAACTCTCTTTAAAGAATACGGCCCCCAGCGCTGGTGGCCCGCCGGGACTCCGTTTGAAGTCATCGTCGGGGCGATACTGACCCAGTCGACCTCCTGGACTAACGTCGAAAAAGCCATCGCCAATCTCAAGGCGTCCGGGAAGCTTTCCCCTTTAGGCCTGCGTAGGCTATCCGAAAGTGAGCTCGCCGGCCTTATTCATCCCTGCGGCTATTATAACGTCAAGGCGCGTCGTCTCAAAGCTTTCGTCGACTGGCTGGGAGTGCGTTGCGGTGACGACCTTGATATGCTTTTCAGCAGCGATATTAAAGTATTGAGGGAACATCTCCTCGGCATTTACGGCATCGGTGAAGAGACCGCCGACTCCATTCTTCTTTATGCCGGCGGCCGGCCGGTCTTCGTTATTGACGCCTATACCCGCCGTATCATCGATCGCCTCGGCTTCGCGCTTCCAGACCGTAGCTATGTCGGTTATCAAAGGCTTTTCACGGCCAATCTGCCTGCGGACGCCGCGCTTTACAACGAGTACCACGCTTTGCTCGTCCGCCACGCTAAAGAGGCCTGCCGTAAAAACCCTCTCTGCGAGTGCTGCTGTCTGTATCTGAAAAAAAGAAACCGCCGGCCAAAGACCGGCGGTCTGTATCCGTGCCGTACTAAATGATCAAAAACGCAACGCGTTACGTTTCCTGTCTTTTATCGCCCAGAGCTCTTTGTGTATCCGTCGCTTGCTGTCCAGGGGCACCGGCAGGTTCCGTTCCAGCAGTTCAACGTGCTCCAGCGGGACACCCGCTGTCTCCGCCAGTTCCTGCTGTGTCAGGAGATTGGCGATGCGCAGCCGCCGGGCTTTCTGCCCGGCCGATAATAGATTGTTAAGAAGGGTCGCTGTTTCTTTCATACCTGCCGCCTATATTGCACGATACACCGTTCGACCCCACCCCACAATCAGGGGGATACTGCTTTCGACTGGGTGGCAGCACCCAGATACTTGCATCGGCGCTGCCGGTCTGGTAAGCTTTCAGCCAGAAATGTCCGCCGATCTATCGATCCAGCTTGCCCCCGGGAACCGGCGCGGCCTGCTCCTGGCCAACCCGGTCATGACGGCCTCCGGTACTTTTGGGTACGGAACGGAATATAGCGAACTGTTCGACATTCAAAAGCTGGGGGCTATCGTCTGTAAGGGCACGACTTTAGAGCCGCGGGAAGGCAACCCGCAGCCGCGCCTCGTGGAGACAGCCTGCGGGGTCGTTAACTCTATCGGCCTGCAAAACATCGGCGTAAAAGCCCTGATAAAAGAGAAGGCGCCCGTCTGGGCAAAGTGGCGCGTGCCGGTCGTCGTGAACATCGCCGGGGATACTGTTGAGGAGTACCGCCGGCTGGCCGCAGCGCTGGATGGCGTGAAAGGCGTCAGCGCCCTGGAGGTGAATATCAGTTGCCCCAACATTAAGGCCGGTGGGGCTGCCTTCGGGGCCGACCCCGGATGCGCCGCGGAAGTGACGAGTGCCGTAAGATCTGCCTCTTCACTGCCGGTGATTGTTAAGCTTACCCCTAATACCGGTGACATCGCCGCGGTGGCTAAGGCTGTTGCGGACGCCGGCGCCGACGCTATCTCCCTGGTCAACAGCTTCAAGGCGATGGCGATAGATGTCAAAACCCGTCGGCCGTCCATCGGCAGCCTTACCGGCGGGCTCTCCGGTCCGGCGATTAAGCCGGTTGCCCTGTCGATGGTCTATGAGGTCGCCGGCGCCGTCGATGTACCGGTCATCGGTTGCGGGGGTATCTCTAGTGCTAACGACGCCCTGGAGTTTATCATGGTGGGGGCCAGCGCCGTTCAGGTGGGTTCGGCATCTTTTCTTAACCCCCGGGTTTCCCTCGACGTTCTTGAAGGCCTTGAAAAATTCATGCAGGCGCAGAAGATAAAGAGCCTTAAGGAATTAATCGGGGCGGCGAGGCAGTAATTACTTGATCATGTCCAGAAAATGTATCACGAATACATGACCCTCATATACTAGCGGGGCTACGAAAACCCTGCCTTTTACAAGGTCCCCCGTCTTTACATTTTTAAAGGTCACCGTCAGGCTACCTGCCTCGAGGTTTTCTGAAGCTCTGGTAAATAACTCGACAATTTTGGGTTGGTCTTTTTCGATTACGTCGTCCAATGGCGTCTCGTTGTTCACCCATTCTTTGACCGATTTATAACCCAGCGTGGCGGCGAGCTTTTTATTGCAGATTTTATGGGGATCATCCAGGTAAATATAGACCGCCTGGCCGGACCCGTCCAGGATGGCTTTCTGCTCCCTGGCGATGCCCTTTATCAGCGTTTCATGGTGGTCCTCGTGAGTCATGGTATTTCCTCCTAGCATTTGTTATTGATTAATTATGCTGATGTATTGACCGTATCCACTATGATTTATGTCTCAGGCCGCGGTTTCTCAAATATTCATTCGCCATTGAGAGACCTTAACCGTTATGCTATCATAAATACGTCAATTATTTACCTTTTTCATGGCAGGGGAGGGGTCGCATAGTGGTCTAGTGCGGGCGCCTGCTAAGCGCTTTCCCTGGGTAACTGGGGACGAGGGTTCGAATCCCTCCCCCTCCGCCATCTTTGACTGTTCACACTTATTACTCTCATGCCTACCTATCATATCTGGACCATCGGCTGTCAGATGAACAAAGCGGAGTCGGAACGGCTTGCCGCCCGCTTTGAAGATCTGGGTTATCGGCCTGCTAAAAGCGTTAGCGAGGCCGACCTTGTTGTCCTCAATTCCTGCGTGGTGCGCCGCAGCGCCGAGGAAAGGGTCGTTAACAAGCTGTACGACCTGCGGCACCTGAAAAAAGAAAAACCCGTTATCATGCTGGCGCTGACCGGCTGCCTGGTCGATTCCGATACTGCGCGGCTGAAGAAAAGGTTCCCGCACGTCGACCATTTTTTCAAGGCGGGCGATTCTCCGCCCTGGCTGGAAAAAACACCGGAGCTTTTGCTGCCCCGCCGCCCCGCCCCCAGCGCTTATGTGACCATCAGCCAGGGTTGCGATAATTTCTGCTCCTACTGCATCGTCCCGTACCGCCGCGGCCGCGAGAGGAGCCGACCCTTAACCGAGATAGTTTGTGAGACGCAGGAGCTTGTCCGGCGCGGGGCCAAAGAGATTATCCTGCTCGGGCAGAACGTCGACTCCTTTGGGCGCGACCTCCCTGACAAACCTGACCTGGCCGACCTTCTCGCTGAATTGAATGGCATTGCGGGGCTGGCGCGGCTCCGCTTTCTCACCAACCATCCCAAGGATATGAGCTATAAACTGATCAAGGCTATCGCAACTTTGGATAAGGTCTGCGGGCAGATTAACCTGCCCGTGCAGGCGGGCAGCGATGCAATCCTCGAAGCCATGCGGCGCGGCTACACGGTCGACCGGTACCGCCGTCTCGTCGCAGAGATACGCCAAAATGTACCCGGCATCGCTATCAGCACCGATATCATTGTCGGCTTCCCCGGCGAAAGTCCCGGGCAGTTCCGGGAGACTATGGACTTGCTCTCCGCGATAAATTTTGCTACAGTGCATGTAGCAGCTTACTCACCCCGGCCGGGCACTGCCGCCGCCCGGGACCTCTCCGACGATGTCCCGCCCGGGGTGAAGAAAGCCAGGCTGGCGGAGGTTGAGCGGCTCCAGGAGAGCATCCAGGCGGCCGATAACGCCCGCCTCGTTGGGGAGACCGCTGAAATATTGGTGGAGGGAATGAAAGGCGGCAAGTGGTACGGCCGCACCCGTGCCGATAAGCTGGTCTTTTTCAGCAGCGATCGCGAATATCAGGGACAACTGGTAGACGTTAAGGTTGAAAAGGCCAGCGCCTGGTCGCTGCAGGGCGTAGTTAAAACAGAAAACAACGTTCAGGAGGAGAAATGAAAATAGCATTAAAAACCGGGCTCATCGCCGGGCTGCTCGTATCGGTGCTGGTCTTGTTCGGCGGGTGTCTGATCCCGGCCGCCACCTCCACCGCCACCGACGGAGGGGAGACCAGCTTTTGGTCACAGTGGGGGATGATCATTTTCCTGGTGCTGATGGTCGCCGTTTTTTATTTCCTGATGATACGGCCCCAGCAGAAACGCGCCAAAGAACACCGGCAGATGATGGAGGACCTGCAAAAGGGCAATAGGGTCATCACCGCGGGGGGCATTTACGGCACCATCGAAAGCCTCAGCGAGGACAGCGTCGTTATCAAGACCGAAGGAGGGACGACCCTCAGGGTCGCCCGGAGCAGCGTGGCCGTCCGCCGCGACGAATTGAAATAACAAGATTTTTACGGGTCGTCACCCTGTTTTCCCGTATTACCGGGGAGAGATTTAAAGAGGGGGTGAAGCCCCCTCTCTTTTTTCCCTCCCCCTCTCCTGCGGACAGGAGAGGGGGACAAAGGGGTGAGGTTCTTAAAAAGGACACAGGGGGATAGGTCAATAAAGAGCCAATTTGCGGTTTTAAACGACTATTTTTCGGTAAAGCAGCTCGAGAACATTATCGACCTTGCCCTTGACGAGGACGCCGGCCACGGCGATGTCACTACCGAAGCGCTGATACCGCCCGATCTCTCCGGCCGGGCGTCGCTGCTGGTAAAAGCCCGTGGCGTCTTGGCCGGTATCGAGGTAGCCCGTCGTGTCTTTCTCCGCGTCGACTCCGATCTGGATGTTGAACTCCTGGTGCCGGATGGGACGGCCGTTAAGCCCGGCGTTGTCGTTGGTACCGTCCGCGGCCACCTCGCGGCTATTCTTAAAGCGGAACGCACCGCCCTCAATTTCCTCCAGCGACTCAGTGGTATCGCTTCGCTGACGGCCCGGTATGTAGCCAGGATCAAAGATACCGGGGCGGGTATCTATGACACCCGTAAGACCACGCCTGGACTGCGCCTGCTGGAAAAATACGCGATAAAAACGGGCGGGGGGCACAACCACCGCCTTCATCTCGGAGACGCTGTCCTGATCAAGGACAACCACATCGGCGCCCTGCGTGCTACGGGGATGGGCCTCGGAGACATCCTGGCTAAGGCCAAGCGGAACTCCCCGGCGGGCATGACCGTTG
>JBFYTX010000188.1:0-8701 GCA_041300345.1 Dehalococcoidales bacterium
CGTGCTGGCCCTTGTCGTCCATAGGGGAGACGTTCCAGGTGGTGGGAACGACCGCCTGGTAGTTGGCGATCTTCTTATTCTTAATCTCGATCCAGTGTCCCAGGGCGCCCCGGGCGCCTTCAATGATGCCCATGCCCGTAGCCTCTTCCGGCAGCTCGTATGCCACGTAGGCGGGCTGGCCGGGCTTGAGCTGCAATGCCCACCCTTCCAGAGAATCGGTGATGAACTTGGCGGAGAGTGCCCGTGCCAGATGCCGACCGAGGACGGAGAAAAGTGCTGACGGTGAAGCGTGCAACGCTTTCAGAGAGCTTTCAACTAGCTCTTTCATCTGCGGGTCGCCTTTGGCATAGGTCACCGCCACACGCGCTAGCGGCCCCACTTCGTAGACCTTGCCGTCGTAGCGGGGAGCCTTCGCCCAGGAATAGGCGTCCTTCTTGCCGTATTGCGGCCGGGTATCGCCGTGAGAAGGATGGAGGTTGGTGGTGGCATCATCATACCAGGAGTGCCGGACCTGCTCGGTGATCTTGTTCGTGTCGATGGGCGACGGCTTAAGGTCGGCGGAGATTGTGCCCTGCTTGAAGAGCCGCTCGCGGGTAGCGTAGTCCGGATTCGTGCCATCGAGGTCATAGCTGCCGTAGGATAGCAGGTTCTTGCAGCCGACGCCGATTCCCGCGTAATCCATGTAAGCAGCGGCAACCGCCAGCACGTCCGGGATATAAACGTCATCGACGAAGTCCTGCAAAATCTTGATTTTCCAGATATAGGCCATGATGTTATCGGCGGTGGGGGTGGAGGTAACTCCGCCGGGGACGACGCCCACGCTGTGAGGGACCTTGCCGCTGAAGATGGCGACCGCTTCGTGGCCGATGCGCCGCATTTCCAGGGCTTTAACGTAATGGGCAACCGCCTGCTGGTTGACGGCGGGCGGGAGGCGGTAATCGCCCTCGTAGCGGGGCATAAAGGGCTCCAGCGCGCCACGCTGGATGAAATCTTTAACGGAGTTTAGCTGCGAGTCGTTGCCTTCGTACGTGGCGACATCCGCCACGTTCACGTAATCGAGGGCGGCGAGGTGGTAAAAGTGGAGGATATGGTCCTGGACGACGTGCGCGCCATGGATGAGGTTGCGGATGATGCGGCCGTTATCGGGGATCTTGGCTGCTATCCCGAAGGCGCTGTCCAGGTTTAAAGTAGCGGCGATGCCGTGCGATTGAGGGCAGACGCCGCAGATCCTCTGGGTGATTATCTGGGCGTCGCGCGGGTCTCTACCTCTTAGAATCAGCTCCAGCCCGCGGAAAAGGTTCCCCGTGGCGCGGGCGTCCTTGACGGCGCCGTTCTCCACAACGCATTCTATCTTTAAGTGCCCCTCGATCCTGGTGACGGGGTCGATAACGATCTTAGCCATGACTCACCTCCCTGGCCTTGTTCGCCCAGTAGGCGCCCACCACCGGAAGGTCGACGTCAACGAGCTTTTCATAGAAGGGCGCCGTCTCGGTGGGGAACTCGGGCTGGGTGCAGCCGTTGCAGGGTGCCCCCGCGCCGATGACCCAGTTGGTGCCGCTGTTCCAGCGCCGCAACGGGCAGTCGGCGTGCGTGATGGGGCCCTTGCAGCCGAGCTCGTAGAGGCAGCCTTCATCGCCGAGTTTTTTAGCGAACTTGCCTTCGTCGAAGGAGGCGCGGCGGGGGCAGTTTTCATGGATTAATTTGCCGTAGTATGCCTTAGGACGCAGGAAGTCGTCCAGGTCCTCCGCTTTAGGCAGGCCGAACATGATAATGCTCTCCACCGTCCCGAAAAGCCAGTCGGGATGCGGCGGGCAGCCGGGGATGTTTATCAGGGGCGTGTTAATGCCTTTCGCCGCCAGGACTTTCTGGACGGAGACGCAGCCAGTGGGATTTGGAGGAGCAGCGGGAATGCCGCCGAAGGAAGCGCAGGTGCCCATGGCGATGACGGCCAGGGCGTCCTTGGCGAGCTCGTTCACCCTTTGCTCCATCGTGACCGGCTTGCCGTTACGCTCGCCGACAGCTCCATAGACGCCACCGTCGGCCGTCGGCACCGCGCCGTCGACGATAAGGACGTACTCGCCTTTTTGCCGCCTGGCGGTGTCCTCCATCACCTCTATCGCCAGGTCGCCGGCGGCGGCCATGACGACCGGGTGAAACTTTAGATTGACATGCACGCCGGGCGCTATCTGGTCGATGAGCACGTTCTTGATGGTGGGACTGGCCGAGTTCAGCATCGAGACAGCGCAGCCGCTGCAGGCGGCGGTCTGGAGATAAATGACCGGAAGTTCCTTGACCATCGGGCTAACTCCTTTCTAAGAAATCCTAGGCAAAAAGCTAATAACTAATTATACTAGAAAACGAGAGTAAAATGAAATCGGCCCGAAAGCGAAGCTCTGTTTGCATTTGCTGTTAAGTGAAAACCTCACCCCTGCCCCTCTCCAGCCTGAAACATTGTGAAGTAATCAAAGATATTCTGGCTGGAGAGGGGATTAAAAGAGAGAGGGGGCAAAGCCCCCTCTCACCACGCACTCCCTGCTGAGAAGAGAACACGGGGAAAGAGAGAGTTATTAAGAGGGGCGTTAGCCCCTCTTTTAGTTCTTCCCCCTCTCAAACCCAGGATCATTCTTATAAACAAACACTGCTGTTTGAGAGGGGGAAAAAGGGGGTGAGGTAACGTGGATTCCCGATCAGGTCGGGAATGACGGTAATATGAGATTGCCACGCCCCGATTACATCGGGACTCGCAATGACAGAAAAAATAAAGGAGAGAATTTACTTGGCGCGGGGAATCTGATATACTGGCCTTATCCCTGAATCAGGCATGGAGTGAAAGATGGACGTCAAAGAAATCAAGATAGATATCCACTCGACGACACCGCTATACCAGCAGATAGCCGAGCAGCTCCGGCAGTTCATCGCCACGGAGCAGATAAAGCCCGGCGACCGGCTGCCGTCCATCAGGCATCTATCGCAGTCCCTCAACATCAACCCCAACACGGTCTGCCGCGCCTACCTCGAGCTGGAGCAGGAGCAGATACTGGTCTCGAGGCGGGGCGGCGGCACCAGCGTGAAGGCGCAGGACATAGCTCCGGAGGTGCGGTCCAACCGCCAGAAAAAGCTGCTGGAAAACATGAACGAAGACATCGTGAAGTCGCTCAGCCAGGGCTACCGTCCCGAGGAGCTGGAAGCGGCTTTCTACCTGAGCCTGGAGAGGTGGCGCGAGGAGAGGGAGCTTGAACCGCGGGCGCCGGCGGCGGCAGCCAAGAAAGAAAGCAATACCATCCGCATCGTCGGGAGCCACGACCTGGCACTGAATATACTACTGGATTTATTGCGGCAGAGGGTGGAGGGGCTAAAGACGGAGGTGATCCACGCCGGCAGCCTGGGAGGGCTCATTGCCCTGCAGGAAGAGAGGGCGGACCTGGCCGGCACGCACCTGCTGGACGAGGAGACGGGCGAGTACAACTACCCCTACGTTAAAAGGATCCTGCCGGGCCGGGAGATGGCTATCGTCAACCTGTCCTTCCGCATCCAGGGGCTGATGTTCGCCAAGGGCAATCCCAAGAAGATCAAAGGGCTGGAAGACCTGCGGCGGCGGGGCATCGTCTTCGTCAACCGGCAGAAGGGCTCCGGCACGCGGGTGCTGCTCGACCTGCAGCTAAAGCGGCAGGGGATAACGCCGGCCGATATCAAGGGATACGAAAAGGAATTCGAAACCCACCTTGAAGTGGCTTCGCACATCAGCAGGGGCAATGCCGACGTCGGGCTGGGCATCGAGGCGGCGGCGCTCAGCAACGGCATCGGCTTTGTACCGATGTTCCGCGAGAGGTACGACCTGGTGATACCGATAGAGAATTTCCGCAGCGCGCGCCTGGCGCCGATGCTGGAGATAATCGGCAGCGACGAGTTCAAGAAAATCGTGGACAGCGTGGGGGGCTACGATACCTCGCAGACTGGCACGACGATCTTCGTGTCCTGATCAATAACCAATAACCAAGATACAAATCCCAAACAAATTCCAATATCCAATTTTCAAACAGTATCTCCGATAACTGCTTCCAGCGGCCGGCCGATAAGCGTTTCTATTTCCTTTTTCACGACCTGAGCCACTTTCAGGCGTTCCGCGACCGCGGCCTGGGCCCCGGGGGGAAAATCGGGGTGGTGGTAGCGTTCTTCCAGGGAGACCAGCTTTTCGCCCCTGACGAACTTGTCCGCCAGGTAAACCATCTTAGATTCCAGGGACAGGGCGAGGTCGCCACCGGCGAGGTCGGAGTGCACCGCCACGACATCGGCCACTTTACCGAAGCCGAGCCCGCGCAGTAAATCCCCGCCCTCAATATCGTGTTTACGGCGGCCTTTGGCGATGTCATGAAGGACAGCGGCAACGCGGACAATTTCAAGGTCTACTTTATGACCGGCGGCTTCCAGGGCGCGGGCCAGAGCGACAGCTACACCGGCGACCTTATAGCTATGCCGGACCCTCTCCGGCGCCATCCGATAGATCTCAAGTAGCGCCCGGCACTCTTCATCAGCGGGCACGTCATAGCGCCGGAAGCGTTCTAAAAGCGCCTGGTAGTTTTCCGGGGTATCGATATCGAAGAGGATGAAGCTGTCGGGCACGGGCACTTCCAGCGCCAGCTTTTCATGTAATTCAAGCACGGCTTTTAACCCCCCGCCGTTTTCCCACCCCAGGATGGCGGGGGCGATTTTAGCGGGAATCAGCGGCGGGTGGCCCCTTTTGCCGAGAAAGACCGGATAGATAATGCTGTCCGGGTGTTGCGCTGCAGCTTCCATGAGACGTTTAATCGTGGACGGCCTGACCAGCGGGATGTCCACCGGATTGACGAAAAAAGCCTGATATTTAGAACCGAGGCGGCGTAAACCGGCCCGGATCGAGCTGAACATGCCTTTTTCATAGTCGGGGTTAAAGACGATGGTGACACCCCGGTTTCTAATGCCGGCGGCGATGTCATTATGGCGGTAGCCCGCCACCAGGAAGACGTCAACGCTGGCGCTTAAAAAAGTGCCGGTAACGCGGTCGGTGACGGTTGCGTCCCCCAGCGGGAGGAGGGGTTTAAACCGCTGCATGCGCGTGGAAAGGCCGCCGGCCAAGATGATGGCCGCGTATTTTACGTTCGCGCTAGCTTCCATGGTTTTTTCGACTAGAGCCGGGCGGACTGGCCGCCGTCCTCGACGAAGACCTGGCCGGTGATATAGCTGGAGGCGTCCGAAGCCAGCAGGACGGCCAGCCCCGCGAGCTCGGAGGCCTCGGCGATGCGGCCTAAAGGGATTTCCGCGGCGCAATAGGCGGCAATCATTTTTTCCATGTCCGGCATATTGGCCGGTCTGGGACCCGGGTTATTGCGGCCGAGCTCGGACTTGTGCATCCCGGGGGCGATGCAGTTGACGCGGATATTGTATTTAGCGTATTCCATGGCCGCGATATTAGTCAGCAGGATAACCCCCGCCTTGGCGGCCCCGTAAGCCGCCGGGCCGACTTCCGGCACCTCGGCGCGAAGGCCGGCGATGGACGAGATATTAATGACCGAGCCGCTCTTGTTCTTGACCATGGCGCCCAGGACATGTTTCAGAGCCAGGAAAGCACCCGTCAGGTTGGTCCCGATGACGGCTTCCCATTCCTCGGTAGGCGTTTCATGGATGGGGAGGGGCGGCCGGGCGATGCCGGCGTTATTAAAAAAGATATCGATCTTGCCCAGCTGGCGGACGGTCTCGGCGACCATGCGTTCGACTTCTTTTTCTTTGGTAACGTCCGCTTTAACGGCGATGTTGCGGTGTTTATACTTACTTAAAATTTGCAGCGTCTCCGCCAGCTTGGCTTCGTCGCGGCCGACACAGGCGACGTCAGCGCCGAACTCGGCCATAGCCTCTGCGAAGGCCCGTCCCAGGCCGCGGCTGGCCCCGGTGATCAGGGCAACCTTACCGGAAAGGTCGAAAATACCCCATTTAGCCATTGCTTGCCTCCATCATCAATATTACCTGTTATCTTATCACGATGTCCGCGTTAACGGAAATGCCGTCCATCCCCAGGGCTGCCAAGGTCTGCTTAGCGGGCAGGCCGGTCTTCAGGTCCCAGCCGCGGAGCCGGTAATACTCCTGGAGCATGGATTTGAATTTAGCGCGGTCGAGGGTTTTTCCTATCATGTCCACCGGCCGGGCGCCGGGACCCGGCGTAATCATCATGCCGCCATGTACGTTAGACGTTAACGGCTCGGTAAAGTTGAAATCGGGCGGATAGTCGTCCTCCGGCACTTTATGTCCCTCACGCGTCCTGATAAGCCGCTGTAAATTGAAGATGCGCGCGGCGTACAAATCCAACTCGCTCGCCGGGATGCCGGTGACCGCGTTAAAGATTTGCCCCTCCAGAGACGGGTCGCCAACGCCGTCCGGGGCGCTCAGCGAGTAGGTAATGGGCCAGACGAAGTCGCACAGTCCCAGGCTGTCGCGCAGATACGTCCGGTCCTGCATCTTGAGCGCGGCCAGGGCTTTGCCCTCGTAAGTAGTCTGGTCGGCGGCGGCTTCACCGCCCCAGAAGAGTTTGGCGATCTTGAGGAACGCATCCGGCGAAACCGTCGAAGATCGCGGGTCGGCCTGGTGCATGGTCCAGGCCAGGCGCAGGTAGCCGATTTCGTGGACGGAGATGGGGTGCATGCGGGGCTCGAAGGGATAAAGAAGCGCGGCGGCGATAAAGGCGCGGGGAGGGGTGGCATCGTGCTGGCCGACGGGCGCGAGCGTATAGGGGAACCGGGCGCGGGCTTCCGGCGAAACAAGGTCGCGCGCCCGCATCATACCCTCGGCGAGGATGTTCCCGAAGCCCTCGCGGTGAGCGATAGAGTGCAGCAGCTTTTCCAGGAAATCGCGAGTTCCGATCTTCGCCATCGGCAGGCCGGTCTCGCGTTCGGTCAGGACGCCGTCCCGGGAGCAGGCGTAGAGCCAGTCCACCATGTGCTGGAGCTCGAAGGTATCGATAGAGTAATCGTTGGTGAGGGTGGGGGCATCGAAGAGGGTCTTCAGGGGCTCGTCATCACGGCCGAACATCCAGGGCAAGTAATATTCCATAGCCTGGCAGCCCCGCAATCCCTGGAGGGCAGGGTCGTCCCCGAAGCGGTAAATCAGCTTGGAGCAGGTCATACCGCACTGGTAGCAGTGCCGCCGCCCCACCTCCTTTAAAACATGACCATGAGCAGAGCCGCCGATGCGGGGGGTGATGGCCAGGCTGACGGTATTTTTTATCTTCAGCGTGTATTTGTTCAGCTCTTTGAGTCGGGCGGGGTCGGCGACGGCGGGGTTAGCGCCCGTGCCTCTAAGGACGATGGCCTTGAGTTTTTTCGAGGCCATGACGGCGCCGAATCCGGCGGTCACGGCGGCCTCGTGCGAGCCGAAAATGGTAGCGGTGCGGACGAGGTTTTCCCCGGCGACGCCGGTCGTAGCGAAGCAGATATTGTCGCCGTGGGCTTGCTCCAGCATCTCGCCGACTTTATAGGCGCCCTTGCCCCACAGCGAAGAGGCGTCCCTCAGTTCGGCTTTGTCGTTATCGATAAAGAGATAAACGGGACTGCTGGAGCGTCCGTCGATGACGATGCCGTCCCAGCCGGCTTTCTTCAGGGTGGCGGGGAAAAAACCGCCCATGCTGCCGTAGCAGTAGCCTTCAGGATAAGCCATGGGTGATTTCCCGGCCACGCAAAGCCGGGCAGCGCCCTGGGCGCCGGTAGCCAGAAGCGGGCCGGTCATAAAGATGAGGCGGTTTGCGGGGTCGAAGGCTTTAACCGAGGGGGTCACCTTTTCCCAGTAGAGCCGGGAGGCGATGCCGCGCCCGCCGAGGTATTTTTCGGCGTAGGGGGTCGTGGGGATGACGCTTATTTTGGAACCGGTAAGGTCGATATGGAGTATTTTGCCCATCCAGCCGTACACGCCTATAGTGTATCAGGGACGGGCGGGTGAGTCCAACTACGTGGCTCAGTCTGTTGCCGGCATGCCGGGCATTTTGCCGTCAACCAGCGGCACGACGCAGATGATGCGGAAAGTGTCCCGGCCGATGCCGAGGAAGCTGTGTTTTTCGTTGGGGAGCACCACGACGGCGTCGCCTTCCATGAGCGGGGTTTCCCCGCCTTCGCTCCTCAAGACGCCCTTCCCCGCCAGCACGAAGACCTCATGCTCCCAGGGGTGGGCGTGAAAAGGGGTCGACGAGCCGGATTGTATCTCGAAGACGCGCATGACAAAGGTCGGCGCGCCTTCCGCCGGCCCGGCCACAATGCGCAGGGTCACGCCCGGGGCGGCGTTTATCGTTTTCACCTGGCGGTAATTCTGCACTTTCATGGGTTCTCCTTGAGAAAAAATAATTCAAGCCAATTATCGTCAAAGGCTAAATTAATGTCAAGAAAGGGACACTCCGTCTGTCAGGAATTACTTTACCTCACCCCCTTAGTCCCCCTCTCCGAACCGGTTTTTTATGTTATAGGATGACTTGCTGTTCGGAGAGAGGGAAGATATAGAAGAGGGGTCTACACCCCTCTTTCTTTTACTCCCCTCTCCAGCCGAGCAAGTTTATGAATTACTAAATTCACCAGGCTGGAGAGGGGTAGGGGTGGGGTTTGTACCTAAGCTGAAATATATAAGAAAGGTACTGTTTGCATTTGGTTGCTAGCCTCTTTATAATAATCATACTATGCACCTTAGAAGCGGG
>JBFYTX010000107.1:0-4284 GCA_041300345.1 Dehalococcoidales bacterium
CCCCCGGTCTTTTTGATGATTTTCTCCGGGTTTTTAAGCTGCACCTGCGCGCCGTCGTCCGTTATCTCCACCGATTCCACTTCTTCCAGGCCGTTGATGAATCCCTGCCCGAACAGGTATCCCGTCACGAATTCCCTTTCCATGACCGGCGTTATTGAGGCCGTGACCAGGTGCCGCCCGTTGACGTAAATCGGCAGTTCCTTCTCCATGATGACGCTGGTTTCGCCACGCGTGAACCGCCCGTCGGCCAGCTTGATACAGGCCATGTTTTCAGCGGTCGGCATCCACTTTTTAAATGGGTTGTTTCTATATTTCATCGCATCCCTTTACCCTCTCCGGGCGCGAGTAGACGATCATGGTGCCTCCCCGCACCAGCCCTGCGATGGTTATCCCCGACTCCTCCGCCATTTCTACCGCCAGCGTGGTGGGCACACCCTTGGTGGCGATGATCGGGATGCCGGCGTTGCGGCACTTGATGATCATCTCGCTGGGCTGCCGGCCCGTCGAGGCCGCCAGCGTCTGGCTGAAATCTATGCCCTGCATCAGCCCGTGGCCGATTACTTTGTCCAGGGCGTTATGCCTGCCCAGGTCCTCCGCGATGCAGATTTCTTCTTTCCCGTTCAGGAACAGCCCGGCGGAGTGGACCGCCTCCGTCTCGCTGAAGACTTTGGATTTCAATATCGCTTTGACTCCGTTGAAGATATCCTCCGCGCTTACTTTGAGGTCGGTGGTTACCACCGGCGGGACGACCCTCTTTTTCACGTTCGCCGCCAGCTTTACCTCGGCGACGTTATTCTTTATCGTTATCGACTTGATATCACTGGCATTTTTAATAACGCCCTGCACGTATAAGTTCCCAACCGTGAACTCTTTTTCCAGCGTCGCCAGTATCATCGCCGTGGCGTAATGCTCTCCGTCGACGTTTATCGTGAGGGTGGTCTCCTTAACGATTCTCTCGCTGGCGTTAGTACAGCCGCCGTCGACCCTGACGTAGTCTACTGTTTTAAGTATCCTGCTCGGCACTATTAGTTTTCCCCCCCGATTATTCGTATCTCGTCGCCGGGCTTGACCCGCCCGCCTTTGATGACCTTGGCGAAGATGCCTTCCCGCGGCATGATGCAGTCGCCGATGATCTCGCGTATGGCGCAGCCTTTATGGCATTCCTTGCCGATCTGCGTCACCTCCAGCAGCACCCCTTTTCCCGCCTCCAGTCTGGTGCCGACCGGCAGGGCGCAGAGGTCGATGCCCTCCGTGGTGAGGTTCTCCGCGAAGTCCCCCGAGTTCAACTCCATTCCTTTACCCCGCATCTTGTCGATGCTCTCGTTGGCGAGCAGGCTTACCTGCCGGTGCGTCTGGCAGTCGGCGTGCGCGTCCCCGGCCACGCCGTAATTATTGGTGATCTCTATCTCGGCCTGCGGCGTCTTGCGCTCGCCCTTTTTCTCGCTGGTGCATACCGCGATTATCTTCGCCATCTTATCTTCCCCTTTTTACTATTGTTCCGCCGCCCAGCATTTTATCGCCGTCGTAAAACACTACCGTCTGCCCCGGCGTGATGGCCGCCTGCGGCAGGGAGAACTTTACATAAACAGTGCTGTCTCCCCGCGGTTCGACCGTTGCCTCGACTTCCTCGTGGCGGTATCTGATTTTTGCTTTAACGGGTATCGGTCGCCCGGGCGCTTCGATTGCTATCCAGTTGATATTATTAGCGATGAGCTCCGTGTCGTATATTTTTTCTTTCGTCCCGACCACTACCGTGTTGCTGGCCGGTTCGATGTCCGTGACGTAGAGCGGTTCGGCGGCGGCTATACCCAGTCCCTTGCGCTGGCCGACCGTATACCGCGCTAGCCCTGCGTGCCGGCCCAGCGTCCGGCCTTCATCATTAATGATCGGCCCCGGCCGGCCGGTCTCCGCCGCATATCTTGCCACGAACGCGGCATGGTCGTTATCGGGTATGAAGCAGATTTCCTGGCTCTCCGGCCGCGTCGCCGCCGGCAGACCCAGTTCGGCCGCTTTTTTCCTTACCTCGTCTTTGGTCATTTCGCCTGCTGGAAATAAAGTATGACTCAGCTGTTCCTGTGTTAGCCGGCAGAGGAAATACGACTGGTCTCTATTCCTGTCCCGCCCCTTTTTGAGGATGTATCTCCCGCGGCTGTTTTCCTCTATCCTTGCGTAATGCCCGGTGGCGAACATTTCCGCCCCCGTCTTCGCCGCCTCTTCCCGCATCGCTCCGAACTTGATATTCCTGTTGCAGAGAACGCAGGGATTGGGCGTCCGGCCCCTCCCGTATTCCCCGCAGAAATAGTCGATTATTTTCTCCCTGAAAACCTCGCGCAGGTCTATTACCTGGTGCGCTATGCCCAGCCGCTCCGCGATATCGGCGGCGTCCGTCTCGGCCCGCCTGTCGTCCGTCGTTCTCATCGTGATGCCGGTTACCTCGTACCCGGCTTCTTTAAGCAGGGCTGCCGCCACCGATGAATCCACCCCGCCGCTCATGGCTACCGCAACTTTCACCTCGTCTGTGTACCTCGTTTCTGTATTGTTTATTGTTGTTTGTTTGGTTATTGTATCTTGGTTATTGGTTATTTTCTAGATACCCCCGCCCTCCGTGAACTCCCTCTTTATCTCCTGCCGGCTTTCCACCAGCTCGTCCTGCGGCGTTATCACCCCGCACACCTCCTCGATCTTTTCCAGCCGCTTTTCCAGGGTGTCGTATTCTTTCAGTACCAGTCTGATGGCCTCGGCTACCGGGTCGGGCAGCCGCCCGTGCTCCAGCTGGGCCGCCGCGGTGTCTTTCGTGACGACCCTCCCCGGGATGCCAACTACCGTTACTCCCTCCGGCACCGGCCTTATCACCACCGAGCCGGCGCCTATCCGCGCCCCGTCGCCGACCGTTATCGCGCCGAGCACTATCGCCCCCGCCCCTATCACCACGTTGTTGCCGATGGTCGGGTGGCGCTTGCCTTTCTTGAGGGACGTCCCCGCCAGCCCCGATCCTTGGTACATCAGTACGTCGTCCCCGATTTCCGCCGTCTCCCCGATCACTACCCCGGAACCGTGGTCGATGAAGAACCTCCGCCCGATCCGCGCCCCGGGGTGGATCTCTATCCCGGTGCAAAATCGGCTCATCTGTGAGCATATCCGCCCGCACAGCCTCAGGTGGTGCGTCCACAGGAAGTGGGCCACGCGGTGCGTCCATAACGCGTGCAGCCCCGGGTAGCACAGGACGACTTCGGTTACGCTCCGCGCCGCCGGGTCTTTACTGATGACCGTGCGGATATCTTCCCTTATGTGGCACATGGCTCAGTCCTTTTTGTTGCTATGTATTTATTATACCCCATTTCAATGTTATTTGGCGTTCCGTCCCTTGAAAATGGACACAGGGGGTGAGGTTAGTCTAGTTCGCTTGCTGTTAACTGTCAACTCTTTGTTGTAGAATAATCACATATGGAAACTGAGTTCCGGCGCCTCCCTTCCGTGGATAAGGTCCTCGCCGATGAAAAGCTGAGCGATACTGACTATCCTCACGAACTCCTCCTGGACATCGTCCGCGACCGGCTCGACCTCGAACGGCAGTCGATCGCGGCTGGCCGTCCCTGCGCCTCTTTAGACGCTATTGTGTCATCGGTTCTGGCTGACCTGACAGCCCTGCAAACGCCGACCCTCCGTCGCGTTATCAACGCCTCCGGTGTAATTCTGCATACCAATCTCGGCCGCGCCCCGTTGAGCCCTGAAGCTATGGCCGCCATGGATGAAGCCAGCCGCGGCTATTCGAATCTCGAGTTCGACCTTGCTGCTGGCAGTCGTGGCTCCCGCTACGTCCACGTCGAGGCCCTTTTGTGCCGGCTTTCCGGCGCCGAGGCCGCCCTGGTCGTTAACAACAACGCCGCCGCCGTGCTTTTAGGGCTGACCGCCCTCGCCCGGCGCAAGGAGGTCATCGTCTCCCGCGGCCAGGCGGTGGAGATCGGCGGCGGCTTTCGTATCCCCGATGTCATGCGCCAGAGCGGCGCTAAGCTCGTCGAGGTAGGCACCACTAACCGCACCTATCCCCGCGATTTCGACCAGGCGGTAACTCCTCATACCGCCGCCCTGATGCGCGTGCATTCCAGCAACTTCAAGCTGGTCGGTTTTACCGCCGAGGTCGCGCTGGAAGAGCTGGTTGATATCGCTAACAAGCATGATTTGCGCGTCCTCGACGACCTCGGTAGCGGCTGTTTCCTGGACACGACGGTCTACGGGCTCGCCCCTGAACCGATGGTCCAGCAGAGCGTTAAGGCCGGAGCCTCG
>JBFYTX010000116.1:0-3250 GCA_041300345.1 Dehalococcoidales bacterium
TTCAACTACCGTTTCGTGCCGGAAAGACCGACAGCCGCGGTAACCGGGCAGGTCGAGGTCAGGGCGGCGGTCAGGAGCCAGGGTTCATCCGGAGAAGAAATCATCCTGGTGCCGGAGACGCCTAAGACCGGGGATTTTACGGTGGAGTTCACGCTGGATATCAGCGATAACATTACCGACGACCTCATCATCATCGGCGATAACATCTCCGGCAGCGAAATAATCATCACCGCCTACGTTTACGCCGTGATCGAAACGGAAACGGGGCCGGTCTTCGAGAACTTTACCCAGAGCCTGCCGCTGCGGGCGAACGGGCCGCTGATCGAGGTCGACGGCGACCTGACCCACTCCATTGCCGGTTCCCTCGGCGAATTGAATTACGAGCAGCAGGGCGGGTTCGCCTACGAGGTCCTGCTGACAGCAGACTCGCCGTTTGGCGCGATAATCTTAAAGTCTCCGGCCGTCGGCCCGTCCAGTACGGCGCCGCCGCCGACAGCGGGGCCGGAAGACACTGTCCTGCTGAACCTGATCGACGGCATGAACGTCAGCTTCGCCTATCGCCTCCAGTCCGGCCAGCCCCTGGAAACGCGGGAGGAAACGGTGGTCGTGGAGGCTGTCCTGGAAAGCCCCGGGCAATGGACGAAGACCGTCGATCTGGTTCCCTTAACCACGAAGACCGGGGATTTCACCGTCAGCTTTCCACTCGACCTCGAGGAGATTTCCGGCCTCTTTGACGTCATCCAGCGGGAAACCGGCGCCGCGGCACAGACCCGCGGTCTAGCCATTCGGGCAAGAGTGCATGCCCTCGCCAGCACCGATGCCGGGACAATCGACTCCGACTTCGTCCACAGCATCCGCATGGACCTGGCGGCGGATACCCTTACCTGGAGCGATAACCTGACCAGGTCCGAGCCCGGGGCCATCACGACCACCAGGGTCGTATCTCAGCCGGAGAAATACCTGTGGCTTTCCGTTTCGCAGGCGAGGATATTCCTGCCGGTCATCGCCGGTGTTTTTCTCGCGCTATTAATCCTGGCCCTGGTCTGGTACTTCCGCGAGGACCGGGGGGCGCTGAGCGCCGCGGAAAGGGAAGCCCGGCAGGCGCATAAAAAATACAAAGGAATAATCGTCGAGACAAAGCAATTACCCGAGGTCAAGCCGGGCGAGACGGTCGTGCTGTTGAATTCGCTGGACGACCTGATCCGGACGGCGGAGGGGTTACTGAAGCCGGTGCTCCATAAAGCGGAGGGGTCGAGGCAGGTATACTGCGTCTTAGACGCCTCGACGCGCTACGAATATAACCTGTCCTGAGCTACGGTAGCCTGAGGGCAAGCGCGCTATTTCTTCGGTATTCCGCCGGCAATATTGCCTTTGGCGTCCGGTCCGTCGAACTTAAATTCCTTCCCGTTCATGGTCTTGGTGAATATCGGGGTCTGCAGCAGGGCCGTGAACAGGACGGGCCGGTTGATCACTCTGAAATCGAGCGGGCAGTGGGTAAGATTGGGCGGGATATAGATTATCGTCGGCTTATTAATGAGGTACTTTTCCATCTCGTCTCCCAGGAAGAAGTCGATCTCCGCGTCGAAGCTGCTGAAGAAGTCGGCCGGGTCATTACCCAGGAAGATGAGATACTCGTCGGCGTTGTGGGTATGAGGCTCGGTCTCCAGACGGACCGGCTTGATGAACAGCTGCCAGCCCATGTTGACGCCGGCCCCCGGTATCTGGCGGGCTCCACGGAAATACGCCGACGGTTTGGCGATGAACGGGAGGTTCATTTCCTCCCTGAAACCGGAAAACACATATTGCTGGTATTTCTTCTTCACCATTTTATCGTTCTCCTTAAAAAGTGGATGCGGCTAAGAGGGTTGGTAGCGCATACGGGATTCGAACCCGTGATCTCGTCCTTGAGAGGGACGCGTCCTAGGCCGCTAGACGAATGCGCCGCGCCGTTGTTATTATCGCCTATTTTTACTCGCTCCGTCAAGGCCGGCGACGGCCGGTCAGCAAGGTAAAATTCAATGATTTTGTAACTATATGCCGGTGTAATGTTATTACTTGTCCACGTTTTCCCCCATATAATGTTGGTGAATTCGGTACAGGGAGGATAACATGGATAAAGTAGTGCATTTCGAGATCCCCGCGGATGACATGGCACGGGCCAAGAAGTTTTACCAGGACATATTCGCCTGGGAGCTGGTGGATATCCCCGGGATGGAATACGTTATCGTTCATACCGTGGCCGTGGACAAAGACAACATGCCGCTGGAGCCGGCCGCGATCAACGGTGGCATCACCAAGAGGATACCCTCGGAAAAGAACCCGGTCATCGTCATCGAAGTCCCTTCTATTGACGACTACGTTAAGAAGATCACTAAAGCCGGCGGTAAAGTGGTCGCCCCCGGGCAGGAAGTGATGGGGATGGGGATTTACGCGCGCGTCACCGATACCGAGGGCAACGTCATCGGCATCTGGGAAACTATTAAGAAATAGGGCCCCGACTGCTAAGGGCCGTCCAGCAGGGTGGCCATCTTTTTACGCAGGCGCTCCGTAAGCCTGACCAGCCGTTTTTGCTCTTTGAGGTCGAGGCTGTCCATGACCTGCCCGGCGCGCGCGTTGCCGCGCGCGAACCTCTGCTTGACGTGCGCCAATCCCCGGGCGGTCAGCTTGATGGATGTAACCCGCCGGTCTTTATCCGAGGTGCCCCTGGCGACCAGCCCCTCTTTTTCCAGGCCGTCGATGATCCTGGTGACGCTGTGCTTGGACCGCAGCATATCCCTGGCCAACCGGGTCGGCGTGGACTCCCCGCCGTTAAGTAGCAGGAAATAGAGCGCCGAGCCCTGCAGCCGGCTGATAACGCGGTCCTCTTTCATGGTGATCTCCAGGTACCTGATGAGCGTGTCCGCGAACTGCACGCACAGCCAGAAGTCGGTCGCTCTGATCTTATCGAGGGCGCCCTTGACGTCCCGCGGCAGGGGGGCTTTAGACCGGGCGGCGCCAGTCTTTTTCTTTAACATAGCGGTCTTAACCTGAGGTCATTCCCCCGTCTACCGGCAGCGCGACCCCGGTGACAAAGGCGGCCGCGTCGGAGCAGAGGTACATGACCGCCTCGGCCATATCTTCCGGCCCGGCCACCCGCTTCATAGGGATCATGTTCATCATTTTTTCCCTTTCGCCGGGCGCCGCCGCCGTCAGGTATTCGAACAGGAGTGTCCGCTCGGTCGGTCCCGGCAGTACCGTATTGACCCTGACG
>JBFYTX010000045.1:0-4300 GCA_041300345.1 Dehalococcoidales bacterium
CATTATTTAATTTACGGTATTTTTTTGGTCGCAGCTATCGCTTATCTAATTATCGGGCTAAAACAAGAATTAACCCGCGTTCATTACGTTCCCAACAAAACAATATTACGGGCAGTTCGCATAATTACTATCGCCGCTCTGGTAATATTCGTTTTTGTCTATACTGTCGTCTATCTCGAATGGTGGGTATTATTTGCTATTCCTGCTCTTCTAACTCTCGGCATTGCCTGGATATTTCCTACCGCCGGCGGCCTGCTGATGCTGCTCGTAGGTATCCCTGCTTTTTATAACCTCTATGACAGCAACTATGATTTCCAGATTAAACTGCCGGCTTATATTTTGGGTTTAATTTTTATTGCCAGCGGTTTCATGCATATCGCCGCATCCTTTAGGTGGAAAAGAGGGAAAATAAAGCAGGACGATTAAGAGGGGTGAGGTCTAAAATGTTATATTTCTCAAGACAAAACAGCCTTGATTTTTCTTGGGTAACGCCCCCTTTTGCGGTATAATATACCCGTATGTCTTCCCAGGTATTCTACAGAAAATGGCGCCCGCAATCGCTGGCCGAGTTCGTGGGACAGGAGCATGTTACCCGGACGCTGCTCAACGCCCTGGCGACCGAGCGCGTCTCCCACGCTTACCTTTTCTGCGGGCCGCGCGGCACCGGTAAGACCACCACCGCCCGCAACCTGGCTAAAGCCATCAACTGCCTGGCCAACGGCAAGGGCGAGCCCTGCAATAAGTGCTCGATGTGCCTGGCCATCACCGAGGGGCGAGCTTTAGACGTCATCGAGGTGGACGCCGCCAGCAACCGCGGCATCGACGAAATCCGAAATTTGAGGGAAAAGGTCAACTACGCCCCCAACGAAGCCCGCCGCAAGGTGTACATCATCGACGAGGTCCACATGCTCACCAAGGAGGCCTCGAACGCACTCTTAAAGACGCTGGAAGAGCCGCCGCCGCACGCGGTCTTCATCCTGGCCACCACGGAGGCCCATAAACTGCTGCCCACGATACTTTCACGCTGCCAGCGCTTCGACTTTCACCGCTACTCGCTGGACAACATGGTGAGCGTGCTGGCGCGCGTCAGCGAAGGCGAAGATATCAAAATCGGGGCGGAGGGGCTAAAGCTCGTCGCCAGGGCGGCTACCGGCAGCCTGCGGGACGCCCTCAATCTGTTGCAGCAAGCCAATACCTTTTATGGCCAGGAAATTTCACTCGAACAGGTGCAGGCGCTCCTCGGTATTTCCGGCGACCGCCGCGCCAGGGAGGTCGTCAGGCATATCGTCAACCGGGACACCAGCGCCGGGGTCACCACCATCAATAACGTCAATAGCGACGGGCTCGACCTGCGGCAGTTCCACCGCGAGATGGTGGAATACCTGCGGCTGCTACTGCTCGTTAAGACCGGCTCCAGCGACGTCATCGAGCTTACCGCCGAGGACATTACCGAGCTTAAAGAGCTGGCGGCAAAGGCAACGCTGCCCGTGATACTCAAGGCCATCAGGCGCTTCGGCCAGCTGGAGCTGAGCCTGGACAACTACTCGACGCTGCCGCTGGAACTGGCGCTGGTGGACTGCACGATCAGCGAACCGGAAGAAAAGGCGCCATACATCCGACAGCCGGAGCCCGAACCGCCAGCGAGGCAGTCGACCGTTAAAGCTACACCGCCTCCGATGCCGTCGAGAAATACCACGCCACCCGTAGAAAAAATGGCGCGGGAACAGGCGGTCGCCAGACCTACGACGGTAGAGAAACCCGCTCCACCGTCGACGGCAAAAGTCGAGAGCGGGCCGGCGGCGGTGGTCAGCACCATCGAGCAGTTGCAGCAGCAGTGGAGCAAGATGATCAACGAGGCGCCGGACGGCATGAGCCGAACGCCGGCGGCGGCCCTGCTGCGCAGCTCGCGACCCAAAGAAATAGTCGAGGATATCCTGATAGTGTCCTTCCGGTACCCGGTGCACAAGGACAACATGGAAAAGCTGGAAAACCAAAAGATGGCCGAGAAGATCGTCAGCAAATTCATGGGGCGCTCCTGCAAAGTACGCTGCGTCTACGAGCATGAGAACAACCACCTGGTCAAAGCGGCGCTGGAGATGGGCGCCCAGGTCATCAACAGCACGGAGGAACGTCAACAATAATACGGGGAGGTCAACAATAATGCGGAGGAGCGATGAATAAGTACATGATGCAGCAGGCCCAGAAACTCCAGGCGCAGCTGCTTAAAGCACAGGAGGAACTGGCCACGATGACCGTGGAGGCCAGCTCCGGGGGCGGCGCCGTGACGGTCACCATGAACGGGCAGCAGCAGATACTGGCGGTGAAAATCGCCAAAGAAGTGGTCAACCCGGAAGACGTCGAAATGCTCGAGGACATGGTGCTGACCGCGGTCAAGGAAGCGCAAAACAAAGCCCAGGAGATGGCCGCCAAGCGGATGGGCGGGCTGACCGGCGGGCTCAAGATACCGGGATTAACCTAGTTACCAGCTGTCATTCTGGCGCAGGCCAGAATATATAGATATGACTACGCTTAGTGATATGCCATTAACTCGGATTCCAACCGACTCTGAGGAAAACATGAAATTGGAGGGACGAAATGCCTATAAGTGCCGATGAATATAGAAATCGTCTAAAGATAATTTCGTTAGCATATCAAACAGAATCTTTGGCAAAAGATAGTATAGTTATGCAAGAAAATCCAGATCTTAATGCTTTAATGACTGTTTTAACCGAACATCCCCATCCTGGATTCGTTGAAGGATTCTGGTATGGTGCGATTTACTCGAAACTATTTCAGTTACCAAGAGGTGTTAGAAAACTATATCCAAGATACGCATCGTTGATTGATAGTACAATCAGATTGTTAAATTCAGATCGGGGTGAGGAATGAAAAAGAAATGTCCCGAAAAAAGCATGTCTATGGAGAACGAGCTTGTCTAAATCCGACCCCGTTCCCGCCAGCGACGCCATAGGCAGGCTGGTGCAGGAGTTCAGCAAGCTGCCGGGCATCGGGCCCAAGAGCGCCCAGCGTATCACCTTCCATCTATTGAGGTCGCCGGAGGAAAAGGCTAAAGCCCTGGCCGAGGCCCTGGTGTCCCTGAAGCAGAGGGTCAACCTCTGCTCCGTCTGCTGCAACGTCACCGAGAGCGACCCCTGTCCCATCTGCCAGAACGGCCAGAGGGACGTCACCCAGGTCTGCATCGTCGAGCAGCCGCAGGACATCCTGGCACTGGAACACACGGGGGCTTACAAAGGGCTTTATCACGTCCTGCACGGGGCGATATCACCCACCGAGGGGATCGGGGCGGACAATATCAGGATCAAAGAGCTGCTGACACGGTTCCAGAACAACACGGTCAAAGAGGTCATTTTAGCCACGAACACCAACCTGGAAGGCGAACAGACCGCCATGTACTTGAGCCGGGTCATCGCCCCGCTGGGACTTAGAGTGACGCGGCTCGCCAGAGGGTTGCCCTTCGGGACAGAGCTGGAGTACGCGGATGACGTGACGCTGACCAGGGCTTTGGAGGGGCGGCAGGAGTTTTAGGGTTTTTGTGACCTATCCCCCTGACCCCCTTCCCTTGGGGATTAAGGGAAGGGGGAATATTTTATGAGAGGGGTTGCACCCCTCTCATACTCTCCCCTATACTTAAAATGGCCTTAAGGGTGTCTAAGAGGGGCGGAGCCCCTCTTCTCTTCTTCCCCCTCTTCTCAAGCCCTGAGCTTACCGAAGGGTCAAGGAGAGGGGGATACACGAGGTGAGGTCAAGAAATGTCATGGATACCGGCCTTTGACATCGGCGTCTGGAACGCCTGGTGGTTTATGATTATCTACCCCCTGCAATGGCTGGCAGTTATTGTTGTCCCCAGACACATCGCCGAGAGGACCAGCCACGCCCCGGAAATCATCCAGAGCCGGCAGGACACGATAATGGCATGGCTTACACAGGGTCTCTGGGTCGGCGCGACCCTCTACTCCATCTTTGTACCATTTCAAACCGGAACCCCCTGGCTCTGGGTGGGGCTGGCGTTTTTCCTGGCGGGTATGGGGTTCCTCGTACTCGCTACGCTCTGCGTTGCCGGGACTCCGGCCGGTAAACCGTTTACTTCCGGCGTTTATCGCTGCTCCCGCCATCCCATGTATCTTTCCATGATTCTCGTCTATCTCGGGGTGAGTATCGCCGCCGCGTCCTGGCTCTTTTTACTCATTACCATGATCACCTTTTTCCTGCAGCGTTACCAGATGATTAAAGAAGAAAAGTACTGCTGCGCGCAATTCGGCGATGCCTACCGCCGGTACCT
>JBFYTX010000030.1:0-3782 GCA_041300345.1 Dehalococcoidales bacterium
TTTAGCCCCTTTCTCCAACCGGTTCTTCCGCCGCAAAGTCCGGCCGGTACGTTTCCGCCGAATCAAGTTCCTGCACCCAGCCGTTCTCGATGCCCAGCTCCTCCGACAGCCGCAGGACCTCATCATACTCCCGGAGAGTTATTTTACGATCCAGCTCCTTATAGCGGGGGACGAGATGGGCGGGGTAATACTGGGACATAATACTGACGGCGACCGAGGGCGAGACCTCATCGGCCAGCCACTTTAGCGACTCCCGGCTGCCGGCGATGCCGTTGGGCAATATCAGGTGGCGCACGATGAGCCCTTTTTGAGCGATACCGTCGCCGTCTAAAGCGAGGCCGCCGACCTGCCGGTACATTTCCTTGATGGCCGTCCGCGAGTGCTTCGCATAGTCGGGCACGCCGGAGTATTTCAGCCCCATTTCATCCGAGGCATAACGGAGGTCGGCCAGGTAAACGCTGATAACGCCGTCGAGCTCAAGAAGCGTTTTTAAAGAATCATAGCCGGAGGTGTTATAGACGAGCGGCAGGCGGAGCCCGAGTGGGACGGCCTCCAGCACGGCGCGTAAAATCTGCGGTATCAGGTGCGAAGGCGTGACCAGGTTGATGTTGTGGCAGCGGAGACCATCCTGAAGATAGAGCAGGCTCTCCGCCAGCGTACGAGCGTCAATTTCGGTTTGAACCTGGTTTTCTGGGGGCTGGCTGATCTGGTGGTTCTGGCAGTAGACGCAGCGCAGGTTACAGCGGCTGAAGAAGACCGCCCCGGAGCCGTGGGAGCCGGAAAGTACGGGCTCCTCGCCGCGGTGGGCAGCGAAAGAAGAGACCGACGCGAGGCGACCGGAGCCGCAAAAGCCCACCTCGCCGGCGAGCCGGTTGATGCGGCATTCCCGCGGGCAGATATCGCAGGAGGCCAGCCGGGCTTCAAGCCGGAGGACGCGGCGCTCCAGCTCGCCGGAACGATACAAGGCCAGATAGCCGGGCTCGTAATAGCTCATGGAGTTGTTTTTTTTACCTCCAGAGTAAGGCCGGCGACACCCACGACCTCGACCTCTTCATCAACACCAATAACGCCCGAGGACGAGCGGGCCTGCCAGTATTCGCCTTTGATGATCACCGTCCCCGACGGACCTAAGGGCTCCGTCACCCGGCCCACCAGGCCAATCATGCCCTCGCGGCCGGTCAGCTTCTTCCGCAGCAGGCTGGGGATGATCGCTTTATGCATGATAAAGGCAAAGACGACCACCAGCAGGCCGATGACCACGGCCAGCGGCCAGGAAATTTTAACGTGAAAGTACCAGAGACCCAGGACAACCAGGACCAGTAGAATGGCTTCGTCCAGGAGCGAAAAGATGACCGTCAGCCATGCCTTGCGGCGGGTCATCGGGCCACTACCGGGCATCTTTCACCTCCGCCCAGGGGAAATGCATCAGCTGGCCCTTCTCAACGATATCTTTAACGGTATGGGTCGACGCCCAACACTCCAGCACGGCGATAATATGAGCGATATGGCGGTCGCGAAAGGGGCGGTCGAGGTATTTTTCAGTTGATAAATCGGCGGCCATGCCCTCGGAGGCAAGCCACTCGACCAGCGTGTCCCAGTAAGCATGAAGCGAAAGCAAGGCATAGCCGTCCCGGCATTTAAAGACACGGAAGGCGTTGTTCCAGTGCCGGCTGCCCTGCCGGCGGGAGACGATACCCTGGTAAAAATAGCGCGGCAGGACGTGGTCGAGAGTAGCCGCGACACACTCGAAGATAGAGATATCCAGGTATTGACCGCGGGCGGTAGAATGGCGGTGCAACAGCGCTAAAAGGATACCATTTGCCATAAAAAGCGAGGCCGCGTGATAGGCCTGGTCGCCGTAAAGCTTGAGAGGTTTATCAGTCTCTCCGGTAACGGACAGCCAGCCGCCTAAAGCCTGGAGGGTAAGGTCAGATGCCTTAAAGTCTTTATAGGGCCCGTCCTGGCCGAAAGGGGTGATGGAGGCCATGATAAGGCGGGGATTGATTTTCGACAAATCATGATAGCCAAATCCTAAAGATGACAGATAGCCCGGCGGGAAGGTTTCGATAAGGATATCGGCGGTTGAGACTGATTTACGGAGTCGACGTTGGCCCTCCCGGGCAAGGTCGAAACGGGTTATGGAGGCGCCCATGCCGGCGAGAAGCTCAACGCAGAGCGCGCCGGTCTCGCCGGTCAAATTAAGGACAGTGCAGACGGATAATGCAGCCATTTAACAATAACCAAGAACCAAGATACAATGACCAAACAATACTCAAATTTCCAATAACCAAGATACAATGACCAAACAATAATCAAATTTCCAATAACCAAATCGACACGCCCGGTCAGGCAGTTTGACGGAGATTATTGATAGCTTCGCCGATACGTTTGAGGCAGCGGTCCTGGCCCAGCACGACCATGGTCTGGAAAAGGGGCGGGGTAGCGACCTCGCCAGTGACGGCGGTCCGGAGGACGGAGAAAAGCTGGCCGGCCTTAAGGCCGAGCTCTTCGGCGAGGGGACGGAGAAGCGATTCCAGAGACGGCTCATCGAACGCGGGGATAGACATCAAGCGCCGGGCGGAAACCTCCAGCGCATGGAGAGTAGACTCCACCGTCATGTTCTTGGCGACCAGCAGTTTGGGGTCGTAGTCAAGCGCCTCGACGAAGAAAAAGCGGGCCAGGACCGGGACCTCGGTCAGCTTCTTGGCGCGCTCCTGAACCAGGGGCATAACCCGTTTCAGATAATCGGGGTCCGGCTTCGGTTCCAGCGTTTGCTCCAGGAACGGAAGCGCCCGGGAAGTAAAATCGTCGAGAGAGAGGCCGCGGATATAAACCCCGTTCATCCAGTCGAGCTTCTCGACATTAAATATCCCGCCCGTCCGACTGACCCGGTCCAGCGAGAAGGCATCGATAACCTGCGACCGGGTCATCAAATCCGTCTTATCGTCCAGTGACCAGCCGAGGAGCGACAGAAAATTGAACATCGTCTCCGGCAGGTAGCCCTTCTCACGGTACATCGCCAGGGCAACGTCGCCGTGGCGCTTGCTCAGCTTGCGGCGGTCGCTACCGAGGACGTCCGGCACGTGGGCATAGAGGGGCGGCTCAAAGCCGAACGCCTGATACATCAACAAATGCCGGGGGGTCGAGGAAAGCCACTCCTCGGCGCGGATGACATGGGAAATCTGCATAGCGTGGTCGTCAACGACGTTGGCCAGGTGATAGGTCGGGAAACCGTCCGACTTCAACATGACGAAATCGTCGATAGAGCGGTTCTCAAAGACGATGTCGCCATAGATGGCATCGGTAAAGCCGGTGCGGCCTTCGTCAGGGACCTTAAAGCGCACCACCGGTTTAACGCCGGCGGCCTCATGGCGGGCGCAGTCGTCGCGGGTCAGGCTCCGGCAGGCGCGGTCGTAGCCGGTCGGCAGCTTGCGCGCCATCTGGTCCTTGCGCATGGAGTCGAGCCGCTCCGGCGAACAGTAACAATAATAGGCGTTGCCCCGGGCGACGAGCTTTGCCGCGGCGGCGTGATATAAAGACAGGCGCTGCGACTGGAAATAAGGGGCAAAATCGCCGCCGATATCGGGGCCCTCGTCCCAATCCAGGCCGAGCCACTTCAGGCCTTCGGTATGGTCTTTGACCGACCCTTCTACAAAACGGGCGCGGTCGGTGTCCTCGATGCGGAGGATAAAGGCGCCGCCGTTATGGCGGGCGAAGAGGTAGTTAAAGAGGGCTGTGCGCGCGCCGCCGACATGCAGCGAGCCGGTGGGGCTGGGGGCAAA
>JBFYTX010000082.1:0-2944 GCA_041300345.1 Dehalococcoidales bacterium
CTGGCACAGCGAGATACAAATCGTTACTACCGTGCTTTCCGCCGACCATGAGAATGACCCGGATATGCTTTCGGTCATCGGTTCATCGGCGGTACTGGCGCTTTCAGAAATACCCTTCGATGGCCCGGTCAGCGCGGTCAATGTCGGCTACATCAACGGGGAATTTGTGCTTAATCCCAAGATGGCCCTGTATGATGAAAGCCAGCTCGATCTCGTGATCGTCAGCACCAAAGAAAAGATCATCATGGTAGAAGCCGGGGCCAAAGAGATCTCCGAGGACATCGTCCTTCAAGCCACCAAATTCGCCCATGAAGCCAACCAGGATATCATAATGATACAGAATGAGCTGGTAAAAATGGCTGGCAAGCCGAAGCTGCCCGTTCCGCAAGACAAAGTGAATACAGCGGCTCAAGCCAGGCTCTCCGCGTTAATCGATAAAGAACTGGATGCTATCCTGGAAGAGACGGATAAAACCAGGCGTGAACAGTTACTGACGAAACTCACCGCCGACCTTGGCGAGAGTGCCGGTGATGAAGTTGAAGAACATGAAATTTCCGCAGCCATCGATACCAAGATCAAAAAGGGCGTGCGGACTAATGTCCTGGACAAGGGCCGGCGCATCAGCGGGCGCGGCCTCACCGAGATCCGCCCCATAAGCTGTGAAGTGGGTCTGCTGCCGCGCACCCACGGTTCCGGCATGTTCACCAGAGGCCAGACACAGGTCATGTCTATTACCACGCTGGGCTCGGCCCGCCAGGAGCAAATGCTGGATGGGCTGGGCATTGAAGAGAGCAAGCGTTTTATTCACCACTATAACTTCCCTGGTTTTTCTACCGGAGAAGTCCGCCGCGTTGGTTCAGTGGGCAGGAGAGAAATAGGCCACGGCGCCCTGGCGGAACGCGCTTTGATACCGTCCTTACCTTCTACAGAGGAATTTCCCTATACCATCCGCCTTGTTTCTGAAGTATTGAGTTCTTCCGGCAGCACCTCAATGGCCAGCACCTGCGCCGGCAGCCTTTCGCTTATGGACGCCGGGGTTCCGGTGAAAAAAGCGGTGGCCGGGGTAGCCATGGGGCTGGTAACGGATGACGCAGGACGCTTTGCCGTCCTGACGGACATAGAGGGCATCGAGGACTTTAACGGCGACATGGACTTTAAAATCGCCGGTACGCGCGACGGCATCACCGCCATCCAAATGGATACCAAACTTAAGGGCATTACCCTTGAGATAGTGGAGAAAACGCTATCACAGGGCAAGGACGCCCGCATGTTTATCCTGGATAAAATGGCCGCGGCCATATCAACGGCGCGCCCTGACGTAAGCAAGTATGCCCCCCGGATGACCAAGATAAAGATCGACCAGGGCAAGATCGGGGCGGTCATCGGGACCGGCGGCAAGACCATCCGGGCGATCATCGAGTCTACCAAGACGACTATCGATGTCGCCGAGGACGGTACCATCACCATCGGTTCACCGGATATAACGGCGACACAGAAAGCCATCAGCATGATCGAGGGCTTGACCCGTGATGCGCAGATCGGCGATATGTACACCGGCAAGGTCAGCCGTATCCTGAACTTTGGCGCCATGGTGGAAATACTGCCCGGCAAAGAAGGCCTCGTGCACATCAGCGAACTGGCGGACCACCGCGTGGAGCGGGTGGAAGATGAGGTAAAAATCGGTGACGAGGTTACCGTTAAAGTAGTCGGCATCGATGATATGGGCAGAGTGAACCTTTCAAGGCGCGCGGTCTTTGAAAAAGAAGGCGGAAGCTCCGGCGCTCCAAAAGCTGGCGAACCTTCCGCGGACTATCCATTCCGCAGCGGCGGGTCCGGCGGTTCTTCCGGGTTCAGGAGCGGCAACCGTTCTTCCGGCGGAAGACCACCCAGCCGCGGCTCCAGGCCTCCTTTCAGGCGCGATTAAGTTTTCACCTCCAGGATGATTGGTGAGGTATTACTATATCTATGTATATTCTAAATATGCTATTTATTCACCCTCACCCCGTGTCGTAGCACGGGGCAGGCTCTACCTCTCCCCTCAAGGGAGAGGAATTGACGCGACTGGATTTTCATAAACCGATTTGTTAATGATACTTAATCAGAAGTTTCCTAAAATTAAGGTAATTGTCCGCGGCGCGGCCGGAAAGGTAGGGCAAAAAATGACTAAAGCTATTCATGAAGACCCGGACACGATGCTTATCGGCGTATTGGTACACGGTTCATCAGGCAGGGTGGGGCAGGAAGTTATAAAAGCTGTTTGCGAGGACCCCAATACCAGGCTGACTGGAGCAGTTGATATTAAAGTACCCGGGACTACCCTGACGTTACCGGACGGCACCACCGTATCCTGTTCCACGGACTTAAAAGCTATTATCGGCGAATCCAAACCCGATGTAATGGTTGATTTTACCATTGCCAAAGCCTCCATGCCTGCAGTACGCATTGCCGCTAAAGCCGGAGTCAATCTGGTTATCGGCACCACCGGTTTTTCCGCCGCGGAACTGGATGAAATGAAAAGGCTGGCCGAAGCTAATGAAATAGGCATCGTAGCCGCGCCCAACTTTGCCCTCGGCGCGGTGCTGATGATGCACCTGGCGAAAATAGCCGGTAAATTTATGGACCATGCGGAGATTATAGAACTCCATCATGATAAAAAACTGGACGCGCCATCCGGCACGTCTCTACTCACCGCCAAAGCCATGGCGGAAGCCCGCGGTAAGCCCTTTTTACCGCCATCCGCCGGGGAAACTACCCCCAGCCGGGGACAAGATGTGTCCGGCATTGAAATCCACAGTATCCGCCTGCCCGGCCTCATGGCCCACCAGGAAGTGCTTTTCGGGGCGGCGGGGCAGATCTTAAGCATCCGGCATGATACCATCAACCGCGAGTGCTACATGCCCGGCGTGATGCTGGCGGTTAAAGCAGTGGTCAAACAAAAGGGATT
>JBFYTX010000087.1:0-5517 GCA_041300345.1 Dehalococcoidales bacterium
AGTTATTTCGATTAATTTATGTGCATTGTGACTTTGAAATTCTCCAGCACTATCTAAGGATTCCTTACAATCAGCAGCCATAACTATTCCATCAGAGCCAGCCATTGCAATCGCAAAACTCATCGGGGTTTTCCTCCTATTTCTATTTGCCCCAATGATACCACGAGAGATTGTGCCATTCCAACCATGAGTTATTGGTAAGCTAGAACTATGACACTTGACAGTTCAAATCAATTAATATATTATACCTAGGTATTATACCTAGCAGTTCTAGGTGTAAGAATATAGGAGGTAAGAACAATGCGTTTACTCGGTTTATTGGTCGTCATCCTGGGGATTGCCACCCTCGTCTTCGGCATCATGTTTATCCCGCAGGCCAGCGATGCCAAACAGAAAGTCGTCGACTCTTTAACCTCCCCTGTCACCCTTGATAACCTCGACGCCACTTACGACCAAATCAGTGCGGCCTTCAATCAGCTAAAGTCAGCCGGAATGCCATCCAGTGATCCGCAATATGTCATGGTCCTCGGACAGCGGACATCACTCGGGCTGGCTAAATCCAGTGTCGGTCTGGCCAAGCTGATCAATACCATGGGCATGGTGAATATCATCGTCGGCGTCGGTCTGGTGTTCGCCGGAGGCGCCCTGATGATGAAAAAGAACAGCACTTAACAAACTCGTAGAACAACCTATTTGACCTTGAAACCTCATGGACGGGCGGAAGGCTTCCGGGCTTTACCCGTCTATGAGGTTAAGTCGTTTATAGCCTTAAATTGCCATATACCTAAAATATATCTCTCGTGGTTGCAGCTTTCCTTACAATTCCGTTTTCTTCTGATTGGTCTCTTATACTCTCCCCCTTTGCCCCCAATCCGCTCGTGGAGAGGGGGAAGACAAGAAAACAGGGGCTTCGCTCCTCTTAAACTCCCCTTATCGGGTATTTCGTCCCCCTTGTTAAAGGGGGAGTGAGGAGGATTTTAACCCCTCTTTCGCCCCTCTTAAACACCCCGTTCGACGTGGCGACGCTATTGGGTAATTTCTTGTTCATTAACCATGGTAGAAAAGGGAGTGCGCGCGAAGCCCCCTATCAATTAATCACCCCCTCTTCAAACAAAATGAAAAACTATGTATAAAAGGGAGTGCGTCCGCGAGAGGGGGCTTCGCCCCCTCTCTTTTTTACTCCCCTCTCCAGCCGGATAATATTCCAGCTCAGATTGATGAAACAGGCTGGAGAGGGGACACAGGGGTGAGGTTTTATAGCGAGGTAAAGCATCTCTCCCCCCCCGTAGCGATTTCTCCGGCTTCCCTGTATAATAAGTCGGTAGGCGTTAAAATATCGCCGGGACGAATGGAGGTCAGCTTTGGAGAAAAAGCAGTACGAGATGGTCATCAAGCCCGTGGCTAACCAGCACCCCTGCTATTCTGGCGATAAGATCGGTGACGAATGGCTATTCAACTACTTCACCCCTCCCCACATGTACGGCCTGGCTTTTAATGCCATCTATCACGTCGCCCTGGCGCTCCAGTACGGGACAACTTTCCCTGGCAGGAAGACCCTGACGTCATTACCGCCTCCTGCCCGGATGCCGGGGTCAATAATGTTTTCGAGCTGAGGTGCCGGCCCGTCAAGTCCTGAGGCCGGAAAGGAGACGCCAAAAATGCGGGTAAAAGGGACGCTGGCCTGTCTGTTCCTGGCATCGCTTGTCCTCGCGCTTCCCGGCGTCGCCGGCTGTCAATCAACCGTCACGGGCTCGGGCGAGCTCGCCACCTGGAACATGGCCTACACCGACTTTAACCGACTGGAGATCAGCTCGGCCTTCGAGGTCGCCGTCACCCGGGCGGACGCTTACTCGGTAAGCATCACCATCGATGAAATGCTTTATTCGTATCTGGACATCGACCAGCGCGGTGATACCCTCCACATCGGGCTGAAGCCGAGCTACGCCTATGTTGAGACCACGCAGCGGGCCATCGTTAATCTGCCCGACCTGACCCGACTCGAACTTTCGGACGCTTCCATCGTGACCGTCAGCGGTTTCTCTGTGTCGCACGCTCTGGACTTTGAGCTTTCCGATGCCAGCCGGCTTACCCTTGAGCATACCATTGCCGGCAACTGCAACTTCACGCTTTCCGATTCCTCCCATGTAACCGGCACCCTTGAGATGGACGATGGCGAGTTCCGGTTGAACGATTCCAGCGATCTTGAGCTGGAGGGTTCGGCGGATAACATTAAAATAGATGGGGCGTCCTCGAGCGACTTCCTCCTTGAGGACTTTGCCGTCCTGACCGCCGATGTTGAGCTGACCGCATCCAGCCATGCCGTGGTCAATGTCAGCGCCCGTATGGACGTTAACCTGGCCAGCGCTTCGGAACTGGAGTATATCGGGAGTCCTTTGCTGGGCAACCTGGATATGTCCGCCGACTCCGCTCTCAACCAGCGGCAGTAAAATAGCTGACCCCGGGATATCTTGCTGTACTATACTGGAAAAAATCAAAGAAACCAGAGGAGAATTAACGATATGACAAAAGAGCCAGCCACGATAACCCGCGAAGAAAAACGAAAGAAAAGGCTCGCCGACTATGTCTCGGGGAAGGGGATAAAATTCCGCAGCACCAGGGCGGAAAATCTCTACCATGAACGGGTCGACCGCCAGCTTAAAGCCAATATGTGCCAGGAGCCCGACCGCGTGCCGGTATCGCTGCCGACCGGCAACTACCCGGCGTACTACGTCGGCTCGGACTTCAAGACGATGATGTACGACTATAAAGCCTGCGTGGCGGCGTGGCGCAAATTTATGGTCGACTTTGCCGACGACATGGACAGCTTCATGGGGCCGGGGTTCGTTTTTTCTGGCCGCGTCATGGACATCATGGACTATAAAAACTACAGCTGGCCGGGACACGGGCTGGGCGACGACGTCAACACCTTCCAGTTCATTGAGGCGCAGTACATGAAAGCCGACGAGTACGATGCGTTCATCAAAGACCCGTCCGACTTCGGTTTCAGGGTCATCACGCCCCGCACCGTGGGGGCGGCGGAACCCCTGAAAGACTTCCCGCCGCTAAGCACGCTCATGGGCACGCCGATGTCGATGAGCCGGCCGTTCATCCAGCCGGAGATACGGGAGGCCTTCAAGCGTATGATCGCCGCCGGGGAAGAATCCGAGCGGCAGATGAAAATCCTCGAGGTTTTCAACCGGGAAGCCGTGGAAATGGGGTTCCCGGCGGGGCGGGGTGGTATGGGCATCGCTCCCTTCGACGTCATTGGCGACTTTCTCCGGGGGACGACCGGGGCGGCCATCGACATGTTCCGCCAGCCGGACAAGCTCCTCGAGGCCATCGACGTCATTACCGAAATAAACATCAAGAGGTTCATCGAGACCCCGGGACATACTATCGGCTTTCCCCTGCACAAAGGCGACGACACGTTCATGTCGCGCAAGCAGTTCGAAAAGTTCTACTGGCCCAGCCTCAAAAAGACCATCGATGCGCTCATCGAAGAGGGCTTCATGGTCTCGCTCTTCGCCGAGGGGGCCTATAACGAAAGGCTGGAATACATCGGCGATTTCCCCAAAGGGTGGGTGACCTGGATGTTCGATAAGACGGACATGGCTAGGGCCAAAAAAATGATCGGCGATAAATGCTGTATCTCTGGGAACGTGCCGGGCTCGATCGTCATTACCGGCACGCCGAGGCAGGTAAAGGAAGAGTGCCGCAAGCTCATCGAGACGTGCGCCCCGGGCGGGGGCTATATCCTGGCGGGCGGCTGTACGGCCACGGAGACGAAAAACCCGGCGAACTTCCGCGCCTTCATGGAGGCGGCGCGGGAATACGGGATGTATTAGAGATTAGCGATCAGGGGAGTTTTAAAGAGGGGGCGCCAGCCCCCTCTTTTCTTTCTACCCCCTCTCCTTTCATGGAGTGGGGGACCGAGGGGGTGAGGTATATTTATCTACATCTTGCGCCAATAAGATTATGTGCTAAACTGTTATTATCCCGACATGTGAGGTAGCCTTATGCTCGATATTAAGTTCATCAGGGAAAACCCGGACCTCGTACGGAAAGCGGTGGAAAACCGGCACGACAGCGCGCCCATCGATGAGATCCTGAAGCTGGACAACGACAGACGCCAGGGTATCTCCGGGCTGGACGCTTTAAGACAGGAAAGAAAAGCGGTATCCAAAGAGAGAGACCAGGAGAAAGGCCGCGCTCTGCGCACACAGATTCAAGCACTGGAAGAAGCCAGCCGGAAACTTGATGAGAGACTGTCTGAACTGCTTTTACAGGTGCCTAATATCCCCAAAGACGACGTGCCGCTGGGGAAAGACGACAACGAGAATGTCACGATACGAACCTGGGGCGAGCCCAGGCAGCTCTCCTTCGAGGCGGCGCCCCACTGGAAGCTCGGGGAGGACCTCGGCATCATCGACTTCGAGCGGGGGTTTAAAATTTCCGGCTCGCGCTTCTACATTCTGAAAGGCGCCGGCGCGCGACTGCAACGCTCGTTGATCACCTTCATGCTCGACCTGCATACATTGAAGCATGGCTACCAGGAAATCTACCCGCCCTACATGGTCAAAAAAGAGTGCATGGTCGGGGCGGGACAGCTCCCGAAGTTCGCGGAAAACATCTACCACGACGCCGAGGACGACCTGTGGTTCATCGGCACGGCCGAGATACCGTTGACCAACCTCCACCGCGACGAAATCCTGAGCGCCGCAGACCTGCCCCTCCACTACGTCGCCTACACCGCCTGCTTCCGCCGCGAAAAGATGTCCGCCGGCAAGGACACGCGGGGCATCAAGCGCGGCCACCAGTTCGACAAGGTAGAGCTTTACAAGTTCGTCGCGCCGGAGACCTCCGACGACGAGCTGGAGAAAATGACCCGTGACGCCGAGGAGGTCTGCCAGAAGCTCGGGCTGCCCTACCGCATCAGGAAGCTCTGCACCGGGGATATCGGCTTCACCTCCACGCGGTCGTACGACATCGACGTCTGGGCGCCCGGCTGTAAAGAGTGGCTGGAGGTCAGCTCCTGCTCCAACTGCGGCGACTTCCAGGCACGGCGGGCCAATGTACGCTACCGCCCCGCCCCGGACGCCAGGCCCCAGTTCGTCCATACCCTGAACGGCTCGGGCACGGCCCTGCCCAGGATCATGATCGCGGTGATGGAAAACTACCAGCAGCCCGACGGCAGCATCAGCGTGCCGGAGGTATTACAGCCGTACACCGGCCTGAAAACAATCAAAACAGGATGAGCGTTAACACGCCCGGGGAGGGTTAACATGAAAAACCATCCTTACGAGTATAAGTTGCTGGTGGAATACATCAACCCGGCCGAGGCGGGGCGGTTCCCCCACTTTACGCGCATCGAGGACCAGGACGGGCTCACAAAAACTCTGGAAACGGTTTTTGCCCATCTGCCGGAATCGATAGACGAAGGATGGGAGGTCAACTCCCATAATATCGTCATCTCACGGAACACATTGATAATTACGGTGCTGCTGAGAAGACCGCAGA